>NZ_JBQHVU010000007.1:0-118861 GCF_052064335.1 Candidatus Weimeria sp. HCP3S3_B5
CGCAGAAACCCTTGACACAGGGCATCCAACCAGCTAGTTGGCAGTCAAGCAGAACAAGGATAGGGTGTGTAGCCGAGGCTACTACTTACCCACACAAACTGATGAAGCCTCACATATAGACAAGGTTTCCAGGGATAGTCTGACAGAGGGATCAGTATGGACAGAGGAGGGATACTCTGCTCTTTTAGACCGGGCATTCAAGGCAGATGCCTACACCCAGAAATGGCATTTTTCAAATGACGATATAAAGGCCTCAAGGGAGCTTTTATATGGAAGTGGATCTGATGGAGCCAGGTGGCAGAGCAGGTTCATAAAAAACAGGGTATACAGTGAAATGCTTGCGGATAATGACAGGAATAAACCACTTTTTATAGAGGAGGGCCTCTCATCCTTAAAGGTGACATATGATCTGAAATCCGAGACAGACAGGATAGGTCTGACTTTGACATGCACGGATACGATGGAAAGGAAGACTATTTCACTTAACCGGGAAGCGGGAAAAAGGATGGCATCCTCAGTGATCATAGATTCCCTTCGCCCTGGGAAGAGATATGATGTCACAGCAGATCTCTACTACAGAGGAAGTTATTTAAGAACCATTTCAGGAAGTGCAAGGACGGAATCACTTCGAGCGCCAGGGTGCAGTATATCATCTGAGGACAGAGGTAAATGCTTCGAGGTAAGGATCTCAATAAAAGCCGATCAGTATGCAGAAGAATATATAGTTGAAGGACGAAAGTCTGGTAAGGACTCAGACTGGAGCCAGAAGGAAATCATAAGAAATACCGGTGACAAGGTCCTCACATTCAAAGAGACAACAGAAAAGGATGGCGTTTATCAGTACAGGATAAAAAGCAGAGGATCAAAATTAGGAAGTAAGGATCCTACGGAGGTAAGTGAGTATTCGAAGACTCTTGAGACAGGCTTTTTAAGGCAGCCGCAGATAAAGGGTATAGTTTCGGGATGCAGGTCCCTTGGAGTAGAGCCTGCTGATGATACAAGGGCTGATTATATACGTATTTTCTATCAGGCAGTCGTTGGTACTCTTATGCACTCGGATTTCAATGACAAGAAGAATATAGTGATCTCTGATCAAAGACTTAGGGATGGAGAAAAATACAGAATATGGGCACAAGCCTTTATCAGATCAGAGGACACAGGTCTTGTCTATGCCAGTCTTATTTCAGAGACAAAGGAGGGAATGACCCTTGATATAAGGTCTCCTGTGATCATAAGTACAAAACAGAAGGACATATATTCTGCAGCAGGAAACAGGATAGAATACTTTAGCGATCACCGTGCTGTTAAGACAGAGCTTTTTATCAGGAAGGTATTCCGTCAGAAGGGAGAAGAGGAGAGGATAATACTTGCAGGAAAGGAGCAGGATAGTGATACAGGTGAGTATCTACATTCGCCAGGTGAAAGCGGAGTATATTCTTATATGGTAAGGACAGAGTTTATGACTCTGGATGGAAAGAAATTTGATCTTGATTCAGACAGGATAGAGGCGGCCTATCTGCTCCCACAGCAGGCAATAGACCAGGAGATAAAGGAGGGAGATCAGAAAGAGATTTCACTCCTCCCGGATCAGGGCATAAGCGGATATATGATAATGATAGAAAGAGCTGATGGCTCAAAAAAGAAGGTTTATGTTCATGAGGGAGCAGAAGTCATTTCTATAAAGGCCACAGGAAATGACCTTGTCGTAAAAGGAAGATATCCGGTCATTTACTATAATGGAAAGGAGTACAGGGGAGAATGCGTATGAGAGTAAGGACTAAATTATTTTAAAAAGGATCGGTTTTGTGATATACTGTCTCCGATAAAGGTTTTCGTATTTTAAAGCGGTAAATGGAGACAGAATGATCGTAGTTCAGATAGTAATACTTGTAATCCTTATTGCTCTTTCAGGGTTCTTCTCTTCATCAGAGACGGCTCTTACGACAGTAAGCAGGTTTAAGATACGTACAATGGCAGATGCAGGAGATCAAAAGGCCAGGATGGTAGCTAAGGTGACCGGCAATACTGCAAAGATGCTTTCAGCTATACTTATAGGCAATAATATAGTTAATATTTCAGCATCATCTCTTGCAACAGTCATTTTCATGGATCTGTTCGGCAGTGCCGGAGCAGGAATAGCGACTGGAATAATGACCCTTCTGGTGCTTATATTCGGAGAGGTGACGCCTAAGAATCTGGCAGCGAGAAAGGCGCTTTCAGTTTCACTGAGGGTAGCAGGGATCATATACGCACTGACCATTGTGCTTACACCTCTGATCTTTGTGATGAACCATATAGTAAGCGGTATACTTTTCCTGATAGGAGCCAATAAATCAGAAAAGAGCCAGATGACAGAGGAAGAGTTCAGGACCATAGTAGATGTAGGAAACGAGAGCGGAGCAATAGAAAACGATGAGAAGGATTATATCAATAATCTCTTCGATTTCTCAGACACAGAGGTCAGGGAGCTGATGATTCCGCGGATCGATGTGACAATGATAAACGTAAACTGGTCATATGCCCAGATAAGGAACGTATTTATGCAGGATAAGTATACCAGGTTTCCGGTCTATGAGCAGGATACGGATCATGTAATAGGAGTCCTGAACATGAAGGACCTGCTTACGAGGGACGAAAGGGAGCCCTTTCTTATCAGAAAGCATATCAGAAAGCCATTCTTTACCTACGAATTTAAGAATGCTGATGACCTTTTCGATGAGATGAGGAAGAAAAGGATCCATATGGCCATAGTCTTAGATGAGTATGGATCAGTTTCAGGAATAGTTACGCTTGAGGATCTTCTTGAGGAGCTTGTCGGAGATATTAAGGATGAGTTCGATGAGACCGAGGAGGATGAGATAGTAGAGACGGGTCCCGGTGAGTATACGGTTTTAGGAAGCATGAACCTCGATGATTTAAGGGACGAGCTTTCCCTACCCTTTGAGTCGGATGACTATGATACGATAGGAGGATATCTGCTGGGACTCTTTGATCATCTTCCAAGAGTAGGGGAAAGCTATGTGACTAAGGAGGGCGTGATCCTTACTGCCTCAGTCGTCAGACGAAAGAGGATAATCAAGGTAAAGATCCGTATTCCGGAGGATAAGGAGACCAGGAAGGATAAAGATGAATAGTCAACAAGCCCTTTTATTCGGGGCTTGTTTTTGTTATAATTAGACTACTATGAAAAAATATAGCAGAGTAAGACTGATAACGGCAATGCTTCTTGTCACTATGTCCTTTACAGCTACCTCCTGCGGCAGGCAGAAGCAGCAGGATGAGTATAAAAGGCAGGGGATAGAGCAGATGGATACAAAGGAATACAGTAAGGCGCTGAAGAGCTTCAATAAGGCCCTTTCCCTTTCCTCCACGGTAGGAAGGAATGAGAAGGATATTGCACTTTATAAGGCTTCGGCCCAGCATAAGCTCGGTAAGAACGGGGATGCAATAAATACTATAAACGGCCTGATCGCATTTGATAAGGCGGATTACAGGCTTTATTTTCTTAGAGGCTTGATATATGCTGATATAGGAAAGCCCACTAAGGCTCTTGCTGATCTTAAGAAGGGCTGTGCTCTTTCAAAGAATAGCTCACTCTATGTAAGCGCCTACGAGACACTGATTTCACAGGGTATGGATAAGACCGCAGAGGATTTTTATCAGGAGATGCCAAAGGAGGCGAGGGCCCAGAAAAAGGTCATGAGGCTCAGGGTGATAGGCTATGAGAAGAAAGGCGATTTTGCAAGTGCGCTTCATTTTGCTAAAAGCTATCTGATCCAGTATCCTGATGATACGGATATGAAAAAGGAGGAAGCCTTTCTGAAGCTTCAGTCCTGATGATTTCATACAAGGCGGTTTTAGGAGAAGTACAATGAGATTATTGATTAAGAACGGACGGATAATCAATCCGGCAGACAGATTTGATGCGATTGCGGATCTTCTGGTAGAGGATGGAAGAGTAAAGCGTATCGCAACAGGAATTATGGATTCAGAGGCCGACTGTATAAAGGATGCAGAGGGCTGCTGGGTTATGCCGGGGTTTATTGATATGCATGTACACTTAAGGGATCCAGGCCAGACAGATAAGGAGACTATCGAGAGCGGATGTGATGCGGCGGCGGCAGGTGGATTTACGACTATAGTCGCAATGGCGAATACTTCTCCAGTCGTTGACAATCCGATTACATACCAATATGTGATCGACAAGGCTTTAAACTATGGCAAGGTAAGAGTCATGCAGGCAGGTTCGATCACAAAGGGCCTTAAGGGCGAGGAGCTTTCGGATATTGAGGGGCTTATGAGTGCCGGCTGCTTTATTTTCAGTGAGGATGGCAGATCGGTGATGGACTCCGCTCTTATGCGCAGGGCCATGGAGATCATAAGGGAGAATAACGGTATCATACTTGACCACTGTGAGGACAAGGCACTTGTAGAGGGAGGAGTGATCAATACCTCTGAGGCAGGAAGGCTTGGGCTCAAGGGCATTTCAAATGAAGTAGAGGATATAATAGCAGTAAGGGATATTATGCTTGCAAGAGAGACCGGAGTCTCGCTCCATCTGTGCCATTGCTCTACAGCCGGTGCGAGAGAATATCTTGCTTTGGCAAAAGAGAAGGGAATACATGTAAGCGGAGAGGTCTGCCCACATCATTTCACATTAAATGCCAGCAGCATAAAGTCCATTACTGAAACAGAATACAAGATGAATCCACCGCTCCGTACTGAGGAGGATGTCATGGCGCTTAGAGAGGGCTTAAGGGATGGGACATTTGACTGCATAAGCACCGATCATGCGCCGCATACCAGTGAGGAGAAGGAAAAGGACTTCACAAGGGCTCCTTTTGGTATTGTAGGCCTTGAGACAGCTGCTGCGCTTACGAACACTATCCTTGTCAGGGGAGGCTATCTGACTCCTATGGGTATGGCAGAGAAGATGAGCTGTAATCCTGCGAGGATACTTGGCATAAGTGGTGGAGATATAAGGATCGGCTCATGGGCGGATATAGCTGTCTTTGATCCTGACAGAAAATGGAAGGTGGATCCATCAGAGTTTAAGAGCAAGGGGAGAAATACTCCTTTTGAGGGCTGGGATCTTTATGGACAGGTTGTAATGACTGTAAGAAATGGAAAGATAACATCAGAAAGGTAAAAAAATGATAGGAAAGCTGATAGAAGAGATCAAAAAGAAGGGAGCTCCTATAGTAGTAGGACTGGATCCTAATCTGGTATTTATTCCGGAGTATATTCAGAAGGCAGCCTTCAGGGAAAGCGGAGAGACGCTTGAGGGAGCAGCAGGCGCAGTACTTGCCTTCAATCAGGAGATAATCGATGCCGTCTATGATCTTGTTCCTGCTGTAAAGCCTCAGATAGCAATGTATGAGCAGTTCGGCGTTCCAGGACTTTTAGCATATCAGAAGACTATAGAGTATGCTCATAAGAGAGGGCTTATAGTTATAGCAGATGTGAAGAGAGGAGATATAGGATCGACTTCGGAGGCCTATGCAAGGGCCCATCTTGGAAGGATCAGCATAGGGAAAAGGACCCTGCCGGTTTTTGATGCAGATTTCGCAACGGTAAATCCATATCTTGGAACAGACGGAGTAAAGCCGTTTATAGATACATGCATGGAGAACGATAAGGGTATTTTCGTTCTGGTAAAGACCTCCAATCCTTCAAGCGGAGAGTTCCAGGATCAGAAGATGGGAGATGCCACTCTCTATCAGAAGGTCGCAGATAAGGTGGAGGAATGGGGGAAGCCTTCAGTAGAGACTAGATATTCAGAGGTGGGCGCGGTTGTAGGCGCAACCTACCCTAAGATGGGCAATGAGCTAAGGAAGAGGATGCCGCATACCTTTATCCTTGTGCCAGGCTATGGAGCACAGGGAGCGACAGGTGCAGATCTCAAGGGCTTCTTTGATGAAAATGGAGAAGGAGCTATCATCAATTCCTCAAGAGGCATAATCGCTGCCTACAGAAAAAAGGAATATGAAAAGTACGGAGAAAGGAATTTTGCCGATGCAGCAAGAGCGGCAGTTCTTGATATGAGATATGACATCAGAACTGCACTTATGTCATAGGCAGCCGGAGAGGAAATTATGTCTGTAGAATTCAGAGAAAAGGAAAAAGCTGTTATCATCAGACAGGAGGAAGTGTCTGAGGGTATTTACAGCATGTGGATCAATACTCCCTCAGCTAAGAACGCGAGAGCAGGGCAGTTTGTAAATCTCTTCTGCGATGATTGCAGTAGGCTTATGCCCCGTCCGATCTCGATCTGCGAGATAGACAGGGAGAGAAGCTCGCTAAGGCTTGTATACAGGGTGTCAGGAGAGGGAACAAGAGAATTCTCGCAATATACCTCAGGCCATCAGATAGAGATGATAGGGCCTCTGGGAAACGGATTTCCAATAGATATACCGGAAAGAGATGTAATGGTGATAGGAGGAGGAATCGGGATCCCTCCTATGCTGCAGCTGGCAAGAGAGTTCCCTAAGAGCTGCAAGATAGTCCTTGGCTACCAGAATTTCCCCTTCCTTCTAAAGGAGTTCGAGCGGACAGGATCAAAGGTCTTTGTTGCGACCGAAAGTGGTAAATACGGCTTCAAGGGCAACGTAATAGAGGCCATAATGCAGAATTATCTTACCGCTGAGGTCATATATGCCTGTGGCCCGGCAGGCATGCTAAGAGCGGTAAAGAAGTTTGCTGAGGTCCGTAAGATAAGATGCTTTGTATCGATGGAGGAGAGAATGGCCTGTGGAGTCGGCGCCTGTCTGGGCTGTACAGTTGATACAGTAGACATAAATGACAGACTCAATGTAAAAAAGGCCAGAGTATGTAAGGACGGACCTGTATTTGATGCTTCGGAGGTGATGATCTGATGAAACCGGATATGACATGTGACCTTGGATTTGTAAAGCTTAAGAATCCGGTTATGACAGCCAGCGGAACCTTCGGCAGCGGAGAGGAATATTCCGAATTTTTTGACATAGGAAGGCTTGGTGCGGTCGTGACAAAGGGAGTTTCGGCAGTTCCCTGGGAGGGTAATCCGTCTCCCAGGATAGCCGAGACACACTCGGGAATGCTGAATGCGATCGGACTTGAGAATCCGGGTCTTGACAGGTTCCTGAAAAAGGATCTCCCTTTTCTGAAGAAAAGCAAAACCGCAATAGGTGTTAATGTCTGCGGACATACAGAGGAGGAATATCTTGAAGTGGTAAGGAAGCTTACTGACGAGGCAATATCCTTTCTCGAGATCAATATAAGCTGCCCTAATGTAAAGCAGGGAGCCCTTGCCTTCGGGACCGATCCTTCAATGGTAGAGAAGATCACGAGGGAGATAAAGGAAGCGACAGATAAGCCGGTCGTTATGAAGCTTACGCCTAATGTGACAGACATAAAGGAGATCGCAAAGGCAGCAGAGGCTGGCGGCGCAGACGGTATCTCTCTTATAAATACGATCACAGGAATGAAGATAGATATAGAAAGACAGTGCTTTGCCCTTGCCAATAAGACAGGAGGACTGAGTGGCCCGGCTATCCATCCTGTAGCAGTAAGGATGGTCTATGAGGCGTCGAATGCAGTAAAGATCCCTGTGATAGGCATGGGAGGAATAGAAAGCTGGCAGGATGCAGTAGAGATGATGCTGGCCGGAGCAGATGCAGTTGCGATAGGAGCAGCTAATTTTTATAACCCTGCAGCGGCACTTGAGATAATAGACGGAATAGAACGCTATCTGGACGATCATTGCATAGATAAGGTGAGCGATCTGGTCGGCGCGGTAAGATAAGGAGATATAATGGAACAGTATAAGGAAGACTTTATCCATTTCATGATAGACTGCAATGTCCTCAGGTTCGGTGATTTTGTTACCAAAAGCGGAAGGAAGACACCTTTCTTTGTAAATACCGGATACTACAGGACAGGTTCCCAGCTGAAGAAGCTTGGGCAGTACTACGCAAGGGCAATAGTTGACAGCTTCGGAAGTGACTTTGATATACTTTTCGGACCGGCATATAAGGGGATACCTCTGTCGGTAGCAGCAACTATAGCCTTAAGCGAGAACCATGGGATCGATGCAGGCTACTGTGCCAACCGTAAGGAGGCAAAGGATCATGGAGAGAAGGGAATACTACTTGGATCTCCGATAAAGGACGGCGACAGGGTCGTGATAATAGAAGATGTGACCACAGCAGGTACATCCATTAGGGAAACTTATCCTATAATAAAGGCACAGGCCCAGGCATCGGTGATCGGGCTGGTGGTATCGGTTGACAGGATGGAAAGAGGAAGCTCTGATAAGGCAGCTCTCGATCAGATAGCAGAGGAGTTTGATATGAAGACCACCTCTATCGTTACAATGGAGGAGGTCGTCGAATGCCTTTACAATAAGCCCTATAAAGGCAGCCTTATAATAGATGATGCGATGAAGTCAAGAATCGATGATTATTACAAGGAGTATGGCGCCGCAAGATGAGCAGGAAGAAATATGACGGAGCGAAAAAGGTAATAGGAATAATACTTTTCATCCTTTACCTTATCGCAATGTGCTACATCCTCTTCTTCATGGAGTGGCGGAGCAGGAATTTAGGAGGCGTGGTAAGATATAACGCGACACCGTTTCGAGAGATAAAGAGATATGCAGGACTGATAAAGACAATGCCATATGTGGCATTTACAAACCTTGCCGGTAATGTGCTGATATTTATGCCATATGGAGCTCTTATGACTTTTTTCCGTAGAAAGACAAGGGCAGTCATACTTTCAGTCACACTCAGCGGATTCTTTTTTTCCTGTGCGATAGAGCTTACACAGCTCTTTACGAGAGTAGGATGCTGCGATGTGGATGATGTGATCCTTAATACCATGGGGACGCTTTTGGGAAGCATAGTCTATTATATTCATTATCATCGGAGGAAAAAGAGATGAGCCGCGTTCAGCTGAAACGTAGGAAAAGAAGAGAGAGAGGCAATGTATCGGTAAGATCACTGGTCTGCGCTGGCATAGGTGCAGCAGGGCTTTTAGTAATTTTTACAGGGACATATCAGGTGGTGGCAGGAAGGCTTTCCCGCACAATGACAGGGATCACTATGATTTTCTTTGTTCTGAGTCTTGCAGCAGTATGCTTTGGAATAAGGTTCTTCAAAAGAGAGGGCTATTCTGCCTCATCAAGGTGGGCTGGAGTGATACTGCCGGTGGCGGCATTAGCAGGAAATGTTATATTATATGTAACAGGGTTACTTAAAGTATTACAATAGAAAGGATTATTAACATGGCACAGGTATCAGTAGTAATGGGAAGCGATTCGGATCTTCCGATCATGGCAAAGGCTTGCGGAGTTCTTGACGAGCTCGGCATAAGCTATGAGATCAATGTGATAAGCGCTCACAGAGAGCCTGAGGAGTTTTTTAATTATGCTAAAACAGCAGAGGAAAGAGGAGTAAAGGTGATAATTGCCGGAGCAGGGAAGGCAGCTCATCTCCCGGGAATGTGTGCAGCACTTTTCCCTATGCCGGTCATCGGAATACCTATGAAGACCTCTGATCTTGGCGGAGTAGATTCTCTTTATTCTATAGTACAGATGCCAAGCGGGATTCCGGTGGCAACGGTTGCCATTAACGGCGGAGTAAATGCAGGTATCCTTGCTGCAAAGATCCTTGCTGTATCAGATCAGGAGCTTTTGAAGAAGCTTAAGGCCTATGTGAATAATCTTAAGAAACAGGTCGAGGAGAAGAACGAGAAGCTTAATAAGATAGGTTACAAGGAATATTTAAAGGAACAGTAAGCCTGAGAAAGGAAGCAAATGGATTACAAGAATTCCGGAGTGGATATTGAGGCCGGCTACAAGTCAGTCGAGCTTATGAAGAAATATGTAAAGGAGACCATGAGACCGGAGGTCCTTGGAGGAATCGGTGGATTCTCAGGAGCCTTTGATCTGTCAGGCATCAGCAGGATGGAGGATCCTGTCCTCCTGTCAGGTACAGATGGATGCGGAACCAAGGTAAAGCTTGCATTCTTAATGGACAAGCATGATACGATTGGTATTGATGCAGTCGCAATGTGTGTAAACGATGTTGCCTGTGCTGGCGGAGAGCCATTATTTTTCCTTGATTATATTGCCTGTGGCAAGAACTATCCGGAGAAGATAGCTCTTATAGTAAAGGGAGTTGCAGATGGCTGCAAGCAGGCGGACTGTGCTCTTATAGGCGGAGAGACAGCCGAGCATCCGGGACTGATGCCAGAGGATGAGTACGATCTGGCAGGATTTTCGGTCGGAGTCGCAGACAGAAAGGACCTGATCACAGGCGAGCTGATAAGGGACGGAGATGTACTTGTAGGGCTTAAGTCTACAGGAATCCATTCAAATGGCTTCTCGCTTGTCAGAAATGTATTTGAGATGACAAGGGAATCTCTTGATACGGTTTATGATGAGCTTGGCGGAAAGAGTTTGGGAGAGGTGCTTCTTGCCCCGACAAGGATATATGTTCATGCGCTTAAGGCTATAAAGGCCGCAGGCGTAAGACTTCACGGGGTAAGCCATATCACAGGCGGCGGCTTCTATGAGAATGTACCGAGGATGCTGCATGACGGAGTAAGGGCAGTGATCAAAAAGGATTCATATCCTATGCAGCCTATCTTCCCTCTTATGCAGAAAAAAGGCAACATAGATTCTCATGTGATGTATAATACATTTAATATGGGAATAGGAATGGTCTTAGCTCTTGATGCAGCTGACGTTGATAAGGCAATGGAGGCAGCAAGGTCTGCCGGAGATGAGCCTTTCGTGATCGGAGAGATAGAGTCAGGAGAGAAGGGTGTCACACTATGCTGAGGATAGCAGTGCTTGTCTCCGGCGGCGGGACCAATCTTCAGGCCATAATAGATTCGATCGAGAGAGGAAAAAAGGGCCAGACAGGACTTTCAGGGCTCCTCGATAAGGATAAGGAGCGTACGGCCTCAGAGATCTGCGGATCAATGGAGGAGGGCGTCATAAATGATACCCAGATTGCTGTTGTAATAAGCAATAATAGCGATGCCTATGCATTAAAGCGCGCAGAGCTTTGCGGTATAAAGAGCAGATGCATTTCCCCTAAGTCATTTCAGGACAGGGCAGAATTCAACAGGGCCCTTCTCGAGGCGCTTTTGGAGGAAAAGGTAGATCTGATCGTTCTTGCAGGATTTTTAGTCGTGATACCTCCTGAGATAGTAGAGGCATTTCCTGACCGGATAATAAATATCCATCCATCCCTAATACCAGCCTTTTGTGGAAAGGGATATTACGGACTGCATGTTCACGAGGGAGTCCTAAGAAAGGGAGCAAGGGTAAGCGGAGCGACAGTCCACTTCGTGGATTCGGGAACCGACACAGGTCCGATCATAATGCAGAAATGTGTCTATGTAAGAGACGACGATACAGCCCAGACCCTGCAGAGAAGGATAATGGAGCAGGCAGAGTGGAAGCTTCTGCCGGGAGCTATTGATCTTATGGCCCATGACAGGATAAGAGTTTCTGACAATGTTGTTAAGATAGCCAGATAAAGGAGAACTGATGAAAGTACTTGTAATAGGAAGCGGCGGAAGAGAGCATGCAATCTGTGTTGCGGTTTCCAAAAGTCCAAGAGTTGATAAGATATATGCTGCGCCGGGGAATGCCGGTATCGCCTCAGTAGCAGAATGCGTACCGATTCCTGCAATGGATTTCAAGGGGCTTGTAGACTTCGCAAAGGAAAAGCAGATTGACTTTACTATCGTAGGAATGGACGATCCGCTTGTAGGCGGAGTAGTAGATGAGTTTGAAGCAGCAGGACTTAAGGTATTCGGACCAAGGAAGAATGCAGCCATACTCGAGGGCAGCAAGGCTTTTTCCAAGGATCTGATGAAAAAGTACGGTATACCTACAGCTTCATATGAGACCTTCACAGATCCAGAGGAGGCGCTGTCATACCTTAAGACAGCAAAGATACCTATAGTCTTAAAGGCAAGCGGGCTTGCTCTCGGAAAGGGAGTCTTAATCTGTGAGACCAGGGAAGAGGCCTTTGAGGGAGTAAGGACCCTTATGGAGGACAAGAAGTTCGGAGATGCCGGTGATACAATAGTGATCGAAGAGTTCATGACGGGACCGGAGGTCTCAGTCCTGTCATATACGGATGGAAAGACTATCCAGCTTATGAGCTCGGCGATGGACCATAAGAGAGCCGGTGACAATGATACAGGACTGAATACTGGAGGAATGGGCAATATAAGTCCTTCGCCTTATTATACAAAAGAGGTGGATGAGTTCTGCAGAAAGCATATCTATCAGAAGACAGTGGATGCCATGGCAGCAGAGGGAAGACCATTTGTTGGAGTGATCTTCTTTGGACTTATGCTTACTCCAGAGGGGCCTAAGGTACTCGAGTATAACTGCCGTTTCGGAGATCCAGAGGCTCAGGTCGTACTGCCGAGACAGAAGACAGATATAATAGATGTTATGGAGCATTGTGTGGACGGGACACTTGACCAGATAAAGGTTGAGTTCGAGGATAATGCTGCATGCTGTGTGATCCTGGCAAGTGACGGATATCCTGTTAAGTATGACAAGGGTTTCCCTATAACAGGACTTTCGGATCCTAGATTTGACAACAGGGAGTATTACTGCTTCCATTCCGGCACGAAATTTGCAGATGATGGAAAGACTATCCTTACAAACGGAGGAAGAGTCTTAGGAATAACAGCTGTTGGAGCTGATCTGGCCCAGGCAAGGGATAAGGCATATGCTGCTACCGAATGGGTTGACTTCAGTAATAAGTATATGAGGCACGATATAGGTCATGCGATCGATGAGGCTGCCTCAGGAAAATAAAGGAGATTTTTGTGGAACTACCAAAGGATCCTGCAATGCTTCTGTCAATAGTGAATATGCAGCTCAGGGATAAAGAGCCCGATCTGAAGATGCTTGCAGGCAAGTTCAGCATGAGCGAGGAAGAGATCAAGGCAAGACTTGGCGCTATAGGATATGAATATGATCCGGAAGTGAATCAGTTTGTCTGAGGGATACAGATGGCAGTCAGAGACGATATCAGAGAGCAATGGGAAAAGCAGAAAGGAAGCTCACTAAAGCACAGACTAGGCTACTTCATGCATTATTACCTGATCTGGGTCCTCGTGATAGCAGGATTGGCGATCTTTGCGGCAGTGCTTATCCATTCACAGCTGACAAAGAAGCCGCTTGCATATCAGGCTGAGATGATAAATACCGGCGCGGGTGATCAGGAAGCGATAGATGGGCTTATTCAGGAGCTTGCAAAGACAGCAGATATAGATATTTCGGCGAAGACCATAGAAATCAATGCGCATAGAATGCTGACCCCAGGAGGTTTGTATACCCAGCAGGATATAGGCAGCAATACAGCTATAAGCGCAGAGATGATGAAGGGAAGCCTCGATGCAATGGTCTGCGATGAGTGGAACTTCAGATATTATGTCAATCTGGCAAGCTTCTGTGATCTTAGAAAGGTACTTGGTCAGGACCAGCTTGAAAAATACAAAGATCAGCTTTATTATGTGGATATTACAGAGGTAAAAAAGCTTCAGAAAAAGACACAGGAATCTTCCGATGGAAGTAATGCTCTGGAGGAGGATCCGAATAAGGCAAGGAAGGAGGAGTCACTTGATTCCTTCGAAATGCCTGATCCGAATAAGATGGATGATCCGGTTCCTGTAGGAATAGTTTTAACTGACAGTCCTTACTTCAAGAAGAACGGGATCTATAAGGATACAGTCCCTGTATTCGGTATAGTAAACAACAGCAGACATATTATGACCTCAAAAAAGCTTCTTGATCTTCTTATGGATTAAGACCAGAGGGAGGAGCGATATGATCGGTATGATTTATACTCCGGGAAAGTATAATCTGAATTTTAATATAGCAGCATTCCTGATGGATGCGGTTATCCTTATTTTTTTCCTTAGCAGAAAGAAGGCCAGGGACAACAAATCAAGGCTTTTTGTCACGATCCTTGTCCTGATGATGACAGCAACTGTCGGACAGGACCTTGATGCCCTGATAAGGAACCGTATATGGATTACCGGTATGCAGGCAAGTACTGCGATTACTATACTGGCCCATTACTCAATGGAAACTCTGTACTATTTCATGGCTCTTTATCTGCTGCAGATACTTGAGAATTTCAGGAATGTCACCAGAAGGGACTTTGTCCTTATATCAATCCCTCAGATGATATTCACCCTGTTCGAGTTCGTTCCTCCTCTAAGGAAACTGCTTTATTTCTATAGTCCGCTCGGACTCTACAGACATGGTCCCCTGTATGGGGTTATATATTACGGATTAGTCATTGCCTATGTCGCTGTACTTGCGGGAATCATCATCTTTAACTGGAAGAACTTTGCCCAGAGAGACCTGAGATATGTGACAGAGGTTATGCTTGGATTTGTAGCGGCTATAATGATATCCTGCTTCAATGATCACCTTAGGATTACTCTCTTTCTTCAGTCACTATGTATGCTGATAGTTTATATCAACATAGAAAACGATATGCTGACATTCGAGGAGGGTACATCACTTATGAACAAGGCTGCCCTGATGCGGGAGACCAGGCTTCTGTTTGATGGAACCGACTATACCTCCTATATTATTTCTGTCCGTATCAGGAAGAATGACCTCTATGAGGTCACTATGGGAGAGGAGATAACCTCAGGCCTTATAAGGACCATAGGTAACTGGATGTCGCAGCTTTCCGGCGACAGGACTCATGTTTATCATCTTGAACAGCTGACCTATGCTGTTATGATGTTCAACAGTACAGAGGAGGCTGCGCTTGACAAGGCAGCATATATCCTTGACAGGTTCAAGCGGGAATGGATCTACAGGAATACATCGGCAGTATATACAGCTCAGGTTCTTATAGGATCGATGCCGTATGATATAAGCCGTATGGAACAGATGCTTGCTTTTGCAGACAGGGGATACGATGTGAAACTGCCTTCGAGCAAAGTGCTTTTTGCAGGAGAGGTCATGAAGTCGGATGCCAGAAGGACCATGGTCGAGGTGGCTGTAAACAGGGCTTTGAATGAGAATACCTTCGAGGTCTTCTATCAGCCTATATTTGATTCCACGACAAACAGGATACATTCTGCGGAGGCACTCGTCAGGATGAAGGACAAGGATCTTGGCTATGTTTCTCCGGAGGAATTCATAAAGATCGCCGAACAGGCTGGAATGGTAGGAAAGATCGGTGAAATAGTATTTGAAAAGGTGTGCAGGTTCATCTATGAGAATAATCCTAGAAAGCTGGGGATAGAGTTCATTGAGGTGAATCTTTCGACTATCCAGTGTATGGATACCAATCTCCCGGACAGGTTTGCCCGGATAATGGATAAGTACGGAGTTACATCCGATGAAATCAATCTCGAGATAACAGAGTCTGCGGTTATTAACAGTGAGTCTACAATGGAGAATGTACTTGGAAAACTTCTGGATATGGGATTTACATTTTCTCTTGATGATTTCGGTACAGGAAATGCCAACTATTCATACATTATGAAGTATCCGTTTCGGATCATAAAGGTAGACAAGAGCTTTCTCTGGAATTCATTCAAGAATCATGACAATGAGATCCTGTTCAATAATATGATCGAGCTGATACATGGACTGAGAAAGGAAGCGGTTGTAGAGGGAGTCGAGACGGAGAACCAGAAGAATCGTCTGGTAACAGCCGGGATCAGATATCTTCAGGGATATTACTATTCCAAGCCGGTCCATGAAGACGAATTCCTGAATTATGTCAGAAGATTCAACGGTGCAGCATGACAAGCTTTATAGAAAGAAGGAAGCATAATGAATCAGATTATTCCCGGAGAGAAATATAGGGATACAGGCGGAAGGCTTTATCAGGTGACCTGTACAGCCATTAGTGCCAGCGATGAAGGTGATCTGGTGATCATACAGCAGCTGTTCGGTGATTTTCTTAGGATAGCAGTTCCCAAGGATAGATTCCGGGAGAAAATGAAGGCGGCAGGCCATACAGGAAATGAGGCCCTTGTATCTGACAGCAGAAGCCGTTTAGAGTCAGAAACAGCCGGTGAAGTGGATGATGAGAAGGCTAAAGAGGATTCCATAGACACAGGGGAGGGATCACCTGAGCTTAATGATATGCTCTCCTTTCTCGACACTGATGATTTCGAGGAAAAATTCCGTATAGCAAAGCGGATGGCAGAGCAGAATGAAATAGATGATACTGTTCTTGACAATATGGCTGCATCACTCGACTTCATAATAGATGACGGCCCAATCGAGAATCGTATAGATGAGCTGCTGCATTGCATAGCCACCAGGAAAAGGTTCGAGACCACCAGGCTTAGGAATGGCTGAGTGACTGCGGGGCCCCGTAGAGAGAGAGGTCACTGTTGGAATAGCCTTTAATACCGGTAAGCTCACGCCCGAACCATTCAGGCGGATCATATGAGAGAGCACTCTTCTCGGAATCGAATTCTATCTCAGCATAGCAGAGCGGATCGAGATCCCCGTGGAAGATATCGAGCTCTATAGTAAGATCACGGCCTGTGGAGTCATCTCTGTTTCCAGACGGTATCAGATATCTGGTCTTTTCGATGATATGGCCGTCGCACTTGCCAAAAAGCTTCAGGCCGGCAGACTCAGGCAGAGTTACATTTATCTCTTCTCTTGAAAGCCCGCCGCTGTCCTTGTAGGTAAGGACATATTTTTCATTCTCCTTTCTTATTCTAAGAGCCGGTGAATGAAGGATATATCCCTGCTTCATAACAAGAGAGGGAAATGCGGTTATGTCAAAGGGAATACGATCCTTATCGATCATGAATTTGCGTTCTATTTCCATTGTGATGCCTCATCTGAAAATAATATTATCAATAATGATTATAATGAAAGGAGTCAGATATGTCAAAAGCAGCGATAATGATAGCCGATGGTTGTGAGGAATGTGAGGCTCTGATCCAGACAGACCTGCTAAGAAGGGCCGGGGTCGATGTGGATATGGTATCCATAAAGGCTTCAAGACAGGTAACTAGTGCAAGAGATGTGACCTTTATCTGCGACCGTACTATAGGCGACTTCGATGATGATGCATATGATGCAGTGATCCTGCCGGGAGGCATGCCGGGAACCCTTCATCTGAAGGAGGACTCAAGGGTAATCTCTGTGATAAAGAAATATGCGGCAGAGGGCAGGCTTGTTGCTGCGATCTGTGCAGCACCTACAGTTTTAGGAGCAGCAGGTGTCCTTAAAGGGAAAAATGCTACCTGCTTTCCGGGTATGGAAGCTGGACTTACCGGAGCCCATAAGAAGACAGATGAGGTAGTAAGGGACGGCAATGTGATTACAAGCCGCGGACTAGGAACAGCGATTCCGTTTGCTGGAGCCATAATAGAATATCTGTGTGGCAAGGAAAAGGCAGGGCAGATTCTAGGATCAGTAGTATATAAAGCTTGATATTTCATGTTCCCTGTGATAGAATATCTATTTGTCGCACGGGATTTTCATGCCCTGTGCATATAATATCCAGGAGGAATTAAGACAAGATGAGCGTAAAGGTAGAACAACTCGACACAAAAAATATGTCTAAGATGACAGTCACAGTTGATTCAGCAGAGCTGGACAAGGCCATCAAAAAGGCATATGACCGCACAAAGAACCGTATCTCTATCAGAGGCTTCCGCAAGGGACATGTACCGATGAAGGTAGTTGAGCAGATATACGGCGATGATGTCTTCTATGAGGATGCAGCCAATATCCTTATTGGCCAGGAGTATCCTAAGGCATATGAAGAGAGCGGTCTGGATATAGTTTCTTCCCCTAAGATCGATGTAGAGCAGATAGAGAAGGGCAAGGATTTTATATTCACAGCAGAGGTTGCCACAAAGCCGCCAGTCACACTCGGAAAGTATGATGGTGTCACAGTCACAAAGATCGACACCACGGTTACAGACGAGGATGTGGACAAGCAGGTTGAGGCTGAGCTTCAGAGAAATGCCCGCACGATCACCAAGGATGGTGCTATCGAGAATGGAGATACAGCTGTTATCGACTTTGACGGTTCAGTTGATGGAGAGCATTTCGAAGGAGGAAAGAGCGAGAACTATTCTCTCGAGATAGGGTCACATACCTTTATCGACAATTTTGAAGACCAGCTCGTCGGGCACAAGGCAGGGGATGAGTTTGATGTGAACGTCACATTCCCTGAGGACTATCAGGAGAAGAGCCTTGCAGGAAAGCCGGCAGTATTTGCCATTAAGGTCAACGAGGTAAAGACCAAGGAGATCCCGCAGCTCGATGATGAGTATGTTTCTGATACCACATCATTCGACACAGTTGATGAGTACAAGGCTGATGTGAAGGAAAAGCTTGAGAAGACCAAGGAGAACGAGGCAAAGCGCACCAAGGAGGATGAGGCTCTGACAAAGATCATCGAGAAGTCAGAGATGGATATTCCTGATGCAATGGTAGACACACAGGTCAATAATATAATAAATGACTACTCAAGAAACCTCGCCCAGAGCGGACTTTCGTTCCAGCAGTATCTCCAGTTCACAGGAATGACAATCGATAAGTTCCGTGAGCAGACCAGACCTGAAGCTGTAAAGAGGATCAAAACCTCTCTCTGCCTTGAGGCTATTGCTGAGAAGGAGGGCCTTGCTGCTACAGATGAGGATGTCGACAAGCGTATCGAGGATATGGCCAAGCAGTACAACATGAAGACAGAGGACTTGAAGTCCAATGTAACAGATGACGAGCTTGACACCTTAAAGGAGCAGATCAAGATAGAGAAGGCTGTTGACTTCGTTATGGATCATGTGAAGGAAAGAGCCAAGAGAAAGACCTCTAAGAAGGCTTCCGATGAGGACAGTCAGAAAGAGGAGTCAGAGGATTAATTAATAAAAGGAGGCAAAGCTAATGGCATCAATGCCTTATGTCGTAGAACAGAATTCAAGAGGCGAGAGGAGCTATGATATCTTCTCGCGTCTGCTTAAGGACAGGATCATCTTCTTAGGGGAAGAGGTCAATGAGACTACAGCCTCACTGGTTGTGGCACAGCTTCTTTTCCTTGAGTCAGAGGATCCGAATAAGGATATACATCTGTATATCAATTCTCCGGGTGGAATGGTGACTGCAGGCTTTGCCATCTATGATACAATGCAGTATATCAAGTGCGATGTATCAACGATCTGCGTAGGACTTGCTGCATCAATGGGAGCTTTCCTCTTAGCAGGAGGAGCAAAGGGCAAGAGAATGGCTCTCCCAAATGCTGAGATCATGATCCATCAGCCGTCAGGCGGAACGAAGGGCCAGGCGACAGAAATCGAGATCGCTGCAGAGAATATTTTAAAGACCAAGAAAAGACTCAATGAGCTCTTAGCAGCCAACACAGGAAAGTCAGTAGAGCAGATCGCTGCAGATACAGATAGAGATCATTATTTGTCTGCTGATGAGGCTCTCGATTACGGTCTTATAGATAAGGTCATCACCAACCGCGAGGAGTAATAATGGCAGGAAGAAAATATTCTAATGATATCCGCTGTTCCTTCTGCGGAAGAAGACAGAATGAGGTCAGGAAGCTGATTGAGGGTCCGAACGGTACCTATATCTGTGATGAGTGTATAGATATATGCTCTGAGATCATAGATGAGGAGTTCGGTGACGACTCCAGGCTTCCATTCAAAAGCATCGATTCGACAGAAGGAATGGAGATCAATCTTCAGAAGCCAAAGGAGCTCAAGGCCTTCCTGGATCAGTATGTCATAGGCCAGGATGAGGCCAAGAAGGTTCTTTCTGTAGCTGTCTATAACCACTATAAGAGAATTCTGTCAGGCAAGAAGACCGATGTCGAGCTGCAGAAGAGTAATGTCCTCATGCTTGGCCCCACAGGATCAGGAAAGACACTTCTGGCTCAGACGCTTGCAAGAGTTTTAGGAGTTCCGTTTGCGATAGCAGATGCGACTACTCTTACAGAGGCAGGCTATGTCGGTGAGGATGTGGAGAATATCCTTCTGAAGCTTATTCAGGCAGCCGATTATAACGTACCGAAAGCAGAGCTTGGTATCATCTACATAGATGAGATAGATAAGATCACAAAGAAGAGTGAGAATGTATCGATCACAAGGGATGTATCAGGTGAGGGAGTACAGCAGGCCCTCCTTAAGATACTAGAGGGTACCAATGCCTCAGTTCCTCCTCAGGGCGGGAGGAAGCATCCCCAGCAGGAGCTGATCCAGATCAATACTACCAATATCCTCTTTATCTGCGGCGGTGCATTTGAGGGTCTTGACAAGATAATAGAGTCAAGACTGGATACCAGACGTATAGGCTTTGCGACAAGTACATCGGATACAGCAGGCGAGGACAAGTCAGAGAGCGAGCTGTTAAAGCTTGCCCTACCTCAGGATTTCGTTAAGTACGGACTTATTCCTGAATTCATTGGAAGAGTACCTATAAATGTTTCTCTTGATCTGCTTAGCGAGGATGATCTGGTCCGTATTCTTACTGAGCCAAAGAACGCTCTGGTAAAGCAGTATCAGGCACTATTTGAGATGGATGGCGTTAAGCTTGAATTCGAGGATGATGCGATCAGGGAGATAGCTAAGAAATCTCTTGAGAGAAAGACAGGAGCAAGAGGCTTAAGGTCCATCATGGAAAATGTGATGATGGATTATATGTATGATATTCCGTCAGATGATGAAATCGACAAGCTTACTATCACAAAGGAGATAGTTGATTCCCATCTTCTGCTTGACCAGAAGATGGGAGAGCAGGACAGTTCATCTGACAAGGATAGCGATCAGGAAAGCGCATGAATATAAAAACCGTTGAACTTGAAACAGTCTGCGGGATTACCAGTGATCTGCCGGCGAATGTCCACCCTGAGGTGGCGTTCGCCGGCCGTTCTAATGCAGGGAAATCAAGTCTTATAAACTGCCTTATGAACAGGACAAAGCTGGCCCGCACCTCATCAAAGCCGGGAAAGACGCAGACTATCAATTATTATAACATAAATGATCAGATTTACCTTGTGGATCTGCCGGGGTACGGATATGCCAAAACCAGCCGCGAGACTGCAAAGGAATGGGGACGGATGATCGAAAGATATCTGACCAGCTCTTTGAAGTTAGCGGCTGTTTTTCTTTTAGTTGATATAAGACATGATCCGACAGAACAGGATCTTCAAATGATCAACTATCTTGCTTATCTGGGTATCGAGACAGTGGTAATAGCGACCAAGGCCGATAAGCTGAAACGCAGTCAGCTCCCGCGCGCTATAGAAAGGATTGAGCGCTTTATAGGGGATCATATCGAAATCAGGGATATAATAGTGCTTCCCTTTTCATCGGTGACAAAGCAGGGGAGAGAGGATGTCCTTGATATGATGGATCAGGTTATAGAGAATGAGGGTCAGTAGCTATTGATTTTTTAACAATTAAATGATAAAATAATTTTAATGATTTAGTTTGTTCAGAGGAGTCTGATGCTGATGGAATTGCAGGAAGAAATACATGATATATATTATAAGATTCGTCTGGGCCTTTCTCAGGCGGAAAATGCTGCCTGCGCAGCTTTTGATACTCTGACATCCGTAGAAAGGGTCAGCATGGAGACGATCACATCGCTTGGAAGCCCGACAGTAGCTGAGTTTGCAAGGGCTTTGAATATCTCGCCTCCAAATGCTGCCTACAGGGTTGCGGGGCTTATGAAGAAGGGCTTTCTGATGAAAAGTCAGGACAAGGAGGACAGGAGAAAGTTTTTCCTTGTGCCCAAAAAGAGGTATTTGCAGTATGTCAGGGCTAATGAGACCTATATAAGGGATCTGTCGGAAAGGATAAGGGAACGTTTTTCCGATGAGGATTATAACAGGCTCGTTGATATGCTAGGCATAATCGATAAAGAACTTATGGGCAAGAATGTGTATTCAGGAGAAGGGAAAACTAAAAATGGCACAGCAGAAGGACGCAGGTCTAAAGACTAGGGACAGGATAGGAGTTCTGTTCTACGGAGATGAGAAGGCAGATTTCTTTGACTCGGTAATAGAAGGGATCAAGGCGGTGCTGCCGTCTGTAAAGGCGGAGCCGGAGCTTGTTATCGGATTTTCACCAATGAATGCAGCCGCTCAGATCAGTATGATTGACGAGATGATGAAGAAGCCCCTGAAGGGACTTATCATTTCACCTATAGACGACGAGAAGGTTGCTGAAAGACTAAAGGCACTGTCTGTTAATGGGATTCCTGTCGTAACAGTCCATACCGATATAGCGGATTCAGGCAGGATAGCCTATGTCGGGACAGATCCATATAAGGCAGGGAGGGCTGCAGCAGCGCAGATGTGCCTTCTATGTGAGCCTAAGACAGAGGTCGGCATTGTCACCGGCTTTCACAGGATAAAGGGACATGAGCTCAGGATAAAAGGCTTCATGGATTATCTGGCTGAAAATGATAAGGCCCTTACAGTAGAGTGCATAGGTGAGTGCCGGGACGAGGATTACAAGGCCTATGAGCTGGTCCAGAAGATCCAGTCGGATCATCCGGGTATCTCCGCTTTTTTCTTTGCGACGACGGGCGGAGTATATGGCGGCTGCAAGGGAATATGGCAGATGACGACCAGGCTGTCCTTTCATGTCGTGACCTTTGATGTGTTCAAGGCCACAAGGGAGTTTATGAGAAAGGGACTTATAGATTGCGCCGTATATCAGAATCCGAAGCATCAGGGAGCACTGGCACTTAGGATTTTGACCAATAAGATCTATTCAAACGAGGATCCGAAAAAGGAGATAAACCTCTCCGAGCTTTCTATAAAGACAGCAGAATGCCTTTATCTGTAGGAATATCTTCTGTTAAGTGTTGACATGATCCTTGCAGATAAATAAAATAAAAGCATAGTACTTTCATTAGTCTATATGTTTTTCTGATGGAAACAGGAGGATATGAACGGGCATAAGGTAGAGGGTCACTATAGATAAGTGATCATTTCTGAAGGAGATTTTACAATGAAGAAGGTTGAAGATTACGTACGTACTATCCCTGATTTCCCGGAGAAGGGAATCATGTTCCGCGACATTACAACAGTCCTTAAGGATCCGGATGGCTTTGAGCTTGCGATAGACGAGATGCAGCATTTCCTTGAGGGACTTGATTTTGACGTTATAGCAGGAACAGAATCGAGAGGATTCATTTTCGGTACACCGATTGCGTACAATCTTCATAAGCCCTTCGTTCTGATCAGGAAGAAGGGCAAGTTACCGGCAGAGACAGTAGAGCAGACTTATGATCTCGAATATGGCACGGCCACGATAGAGATGCATAAGGACTCTATAGCTCCGGGACAGAAAGTGGTATTAGTAGATGATCTGATCGCTACAGGCGGTACTATCGAAGCAGCAGCTAAGCTTGTAGAGAAGCTTGGCGGCAAGGTGGTAAAGATGATCTTCCTTATGGAGCTTGCGGGTCTTGAGGGAAGAAAGCGCCTGAAAGATTATGATATCGATGCGGTGATCACTTACCCAGGAAAATAGGAGAAGATAATTTGAAGAGGATTTCTCTGGTAATAATGGCGGCGGGAATAGGTTCCCGTTACGGAGCAGGGATAAAGCAGCTGGAGGCTGTGGGAGCAGATGGAAGTATAATCATGGACTACTCTGTCCATGATGCGATCGAGGCCGGATTCAATGATATCATCTTTGTTATCAGAAACGATATAGAGGATGATTTCATGGAGATAATCGGCAGAAGGATCGAGAATATAGCTGGCCATAAGAATGTACATGTATATTATGTCAAGCAGTCGCTTTCTGCCCTTCCGGACGGCTTCAGGCCTCCTGAGGGCAGGGTGAAGCCCTGGGGTACAGGGAAGGCAGTCCTTTCCGGGGCAAGTCTTCTCGATAATCCATTTGCAGTGATAAATGCAGACGATTATTATGGCAAGGAAGCATTTCAGAAGGTTGCTGATTTCCTTAGGAACTCAAATGATCGTAATGAATACTGTATGGCAGGATTCTGCCTTGGCAATACCTTAAGTGACAATGGAAGTGTCACAAGAGGAGTCTGCAAGGAGACCAGAGACGGCTATCTGAGCTCCATAGATGAGATCACAGGTGTGCACAGGGATGGGGACAGGATTCTTTCTGACAGCGGAGCCCTGTCGCCAGATTCTCTGGTCTCTATGAATATGTGGGGATTTACAAGGGAATTTGTGCCTCTTCTTGAGGACGGCTTCAGGAAATTCCTGATAAGACTTCTGGAAAAGAAAACAGGGGACCCTATGAGTGATGAGTTCCTTATTCCTGTATTTGTTTCAGATCTGCTTAAACACAGGAAGATAAGGGTCAGGGTCTTACGATCAGATGACCAGTGGTATGGACTTACATTCAGGGAAGATGTAGAGCCGGTCAGGAAAGCCTTTGCTCATATGACAGAAAAGGGCATCTATAGACAGGAGCTCTATTCAGACCTCGATTAGGGGAATAATATCAGACAGGCTGTGCGCTACTGCGTACAGTCTTTTTTTCAGCTGATCGGAAGGATAAGTCAGATCAGGTACCATGCAGGTATCCATCCCGGCAGCGATCGCAGACATACAGCCATTAGGTGAATCCTCTACAGCAAGGCAGTCGGCAGGAGAGAGCCCGATGCGCTCCGCAGCCAGAAGATAAGGATCAGGGTGGGGCTTACCATGCTTTGCCTCATGAGCGCTTATCACCTGATCGAAGGATGACAGGAGGCCAGCCTTAGAAAGTCTCTCTCTTGCAGATTTAAGATTTGTAGCAGTTACTACGACAGCCATAAGCCCATTCTCGTGGCAGGCAGAAAGGACCTCGTTTATATCTGGCTTAAGTGGTACTGGGTGATCCTGTAAATAAAGGCTTACCCTGTCGGCGACGGTCCTGTGCAGGAGATCATAATCGACTGAGGAGCCGTGACGTTTCTGCATCAGGGCTTTGGAATCCTCGTGATTTAAGGAACGCAGATCCAGAGAATCCTGATAGGTGAAATCAGTCATTCCAAGTTCCTTAGAGCATGAGTTCCAGTATTTATTGTAGATACGCTCTGTATCTGTGATAGTACCATCCATATCAAAGAGGATGGCCTTCCATTTATTATTCATAGTGATTACCGTTTCTTCTCATCTTTTTTCATATATTCTGCGACAAAGTTTCTGATATGAGAGGCCATCTCTGTGGCAGCTGGAGACATGAAATCGTCAGATAAGGTGATGATCCCCAGCTTCCTGTAGTGTCTCGGATAGAGAGGGTAGATCTCCACATCCTTAGGCGGGTTAATAAGACCAAGACGGGGCATGAGCAGAAGACCAGTCCTGGCCTCTACCATGGCAATGGCTGACTGATCGTCAAGTATATGGCAGTTGGCTCTGACCTGAAGATGATACTCATCGAGATACTTTATAATGTCGATATCACAGCTGTCCTGCTGGATCACGAATGGCTGATCCTTGAGATCCTCAGGAGTGATCATCTTTGTAGACTTGGGCATATAGCCCCTGGGAACTACGGCCACCAGATCATCCTCTGTAAGCTCGGTGAATGGAAGTGAGTCAGATGCAGCCTCTGAGACTATACCCAGATCTATGGTTCCGTTTCTTACCCATTCCACGACATCGCTGTAGGAGCCCTGATATATCTCAACTGTGATCTGAGGATGCTCCTCACCAAAGCTTCGGATAATGTCAGGTATCCAGGCCAGGCATACTGAGTTGATGCAGCCTATGCTTACCTTTCCGGCGCCTAGCCCCTTCATCTGGGCAACAGCCTGATTCAGGGCATCCTCAGCCGAAACGATCTTCTGGATATAGGGGTTCACCTGTTCGCCGGCACTTGAAAGTCTTACTCCGTTTTTTCCTCGGATAAAGAGAGGAAAGCCTATCTCCTCCTCCATGGAGGAGATGGAATGGCTTATGGCAGAAGGCGTGAGATGCAGTATCTGCGCAGCCTTTGCGAATGACCCCTGTTCAAGGATAGTCTGAAATATTTCAAAAGAAAGTAGCGTCATTGATCTTTTTCCTTTTTCTATTAGTGAATCTTTTTCATTCGATAAATGAAAACAAAGAACTTTACTAACTGACCATATTCTAGTACAATACTAAAGAACAGTCAATGTTAAGTAATCTTTTTTCTTTTTCCAACCAGACCCGCGATCAGGCGGGTCTTTTTTGTGGATATTTTTGCAATTCAGCTTAAATCAATTGTAAAATTGCACAAAAAGCTTTATAATTTAATTAAAAGATTTTTACTGGAAGGCAAACTGATGAGCGAATTAGAGAATGAAGAAGTAAATAAACTAGTAAATAAGATCCTCTCAGATTATGGGAGAGGAAGGGCCATTGACAAGATGGCCCTGTTCAATCAGCCGGATGTCGAGAAGATAAAGCAGATCACAAATAAGCTTATAAGGCTTGTATTCCCGGGATATTACAGAGATCAGGTATATAAGAGCTATAATCTTGCAGGCAACCTAACTGTACTTATTGAGGATGTCCTGTATAACCTGAGCAAGCAGATAGAGATAGTCCTCTGCTATGATGAAATCTGCAGCAGACAGGAAAATGGAGAAGATGACACGCTTTCATCCTCAGAGGAGGCCAAGTTCAAGGACCAGGCCTATTGTCTGGCACTTACATTCTGTAACAGGATCCCTGAGATAAGGGAGTATGTACAGACGGATCTGGAGGCGACCTTTCAGGGGGATCCGGCAGCATCAAGCTTTGATGATATAATACTTTCATATCCGGGACTTCGTGCCACGACGATAAACAGGCTTGCCCATGCTCTTTTTCAGCTGAATGTACCTCTGATCCCAAGAATGATGACAGAGTATGCCCATTCAGTCACAGGTATTGATATTCATCCGGGAGCAAGGATAGGAAAATATTTCTGCCTTGATCACGGGACAGGTGTCGTTGTCGGATCAACGACTATAATAGGCGACCATGTAAAGGTATACCAGGGAGTGACGATAGGAGCGCTATCAACGGCGGCAGGACAGGCACTTCATGGTGTCAAGAGACATCCTACCATAGAGGATAATGTGACCATATATTCAGGAGCCTCTATTCTTGGCGGTCAGACCATAATCGGGAAGGGTTCTGTGATAGGCTCCAATGCATTTATCACAAAGTCAGTTCCGGCGGGAACGAGAGTAACCATCAAGAATCAGGAGCTGGTCCTTAAGGACAGGAATGGAATGATCATTGAGAAAAATGATCTGGATCAGTCGGAAGCCTGGTTCTATGTTATATAAAATGGTTGCAAGACAGGACAAAAACGTCTATAATTTTATCGAATATTTATATTCGGGCTATAAGAAAAGGGAAATAAATACATGCCAAGACAGAGATTAAAGATCGGCGATTTGCTGCTAAAAGCCGGGGTGATCACTGAGGATCAGCTTAAAGCAGCGCTTGATCACTCAAAGAAGGAGAGACAGGAGGGTAGAGCAAAGCGACTTGGAGATTGTCTGAAGGAGCTTGGATTTGTTGATGACAAGGCCATTGCAAAGGCTCTTGCGAGCCAGCTGGGCTATCAGATAGTCGATCTGAATGGATTTGCCTTGTCTGATGACATGCAAAAGCTTGTCTCAGGAAAGGTCCTTCGTAAGCATTCAGTACTTCCTCTCGGATATGATCCGGAGGATCCACAGGCTATATTTCTTGCCATGGCAGATCCGCTCGATATCGAGGCGGTAGAGGATATAGAGATCGTAACAGGCTGCAGGATCGAGCCTGTCATAGCGACCCAGCAGGATATCCAGGCTATCCTCGACAGATACTATGGTTCTGAGGAGGCCATGAGTGCAGCTCAGAAATTCACCCAGCAGCACAAGGAGAGGATCCGTGCTGAGGAGGATGCTGCCAAAGGAGCGGAAAGAGAGCTTGCTAATGCTCCTATAGTACAGCTCTTAAGGTCCATAGTCGAGCAGGCGGTACGTTCGAGAGCATCTGATATCCATATAGATGCGCTTGAAAGGCAGGTCCGTATCAGATTCCGTATCGATGGTGTCCTGGTCGAGAAGATGACCTATGATATCAGTATTCTCCCGGCCCTTGCCACAAGGATAAAGATCGTCTCAGGACTTGACATAGCAGAGAAGCGCAGGCCTCAGTCAGGACGAATGACAGCTATTGTTGATGATATCGAGTATGATATCCGAGTCGAGGTACTTCCTACTGTATACGGAGAGAAGACCGTTATGCGACTCACAAGAGCCAATGCTCTGACCAGGGCCAAGTCTGAGCTTGGTATCCAGCCGTATGAGATGGAGAAGTTCAACAGGATACTAAAGCATCCTAACGGCATAATTCTGGTTACAGGACCTACAGGATCAGGTAAGTCGACGACATTGTATACGGCTCTTTCAGAGCTTAATACTCCCGAGGTAAATATTCTTACAGTAGAGGATCCTGTCGAGGCCAATGTAGCAGGTATTAACCAGGTACAGGTCAATGCAAAGGCAGGGCTTACCTTTGCCTCAGCGCTGCGTTCTTTCCTGCGTCAGGATCCGGATATCATAATGGTGGGAGAGATAAGAGACTCAGAGACAGCACAGATAGCCGTACAGGCTTCTATCACCGGACATCTGGTTGTCAGCACCATCCATACCAACAGCTCGGCTGCAACGGTGACGAGACTTGAGGATATGGGAATAGAGCCTTATCTGATAGCGGATTCTGTGACTGGTATCATTGCCCAGCGTCTGGTACGAAGACTCTGTCCGAACTGCAAGGAGGTCAGACAGGCAACGGAAACGGAGGCCAAGCTTTTACACAAGGATCCGTCCAGACCTCCTAAGATCTGTGTGCCTCATCCGGGTGGATGCCCGAAGTGCAATAATACCGGCTATTACGGTCGAATCGGTATCTATGAGGTGATGGAGATGACCTCCAAGCTGAAGAGGATAGTAAGCAAGGGCTTAGGAACCGATGAGCTGGAGGAGGAAGCAAAAAAGGAGGGACTTAGGACCTTAAGAGACAATGCGGAGGCCTATGTCCTGCAGGGCGTCACATCAATAGATGAGATGCTCAAGGTGGCAACAATAGAGAGTGATGATGTATGATTCAGTTAAGGAGAAAGGGAATAAGAAATGATCACTGAATTTGATGAACTGGTAGAAAAAGCAAAGGATGTCAATGCATCCGATATCCATATCGGAGTAGGTCAGGCACCATGTCTTCGTGTAGATGGACGCATAACTCCTCTTGGCGAGGAAAAGTATGGCCCAAGGGAGATGCTTGATATCCTAAACAAGCTTCTGACAGGAGAGCAGGCCAAGGAACTAAAGGAAGTGGGAGAACTCGATATGCCTTACTCGATTCCGGGTGTGGCTCGTCTGCGTATCAATGTATACAGACAGAGAGGTACCTACGCTGTAGCGGGCCGACTCTTAAATCCTTCGATCCCAAAGCCATATGATCTGGGAATCCCTGATTCAGTTGTAAAGTGCTGTGACAAGAGAAGAGGACTGATCCTTTTTACAGGTCCTACAGGTTCAGGTAAGTCGACGTCTCTTGCATCACTTATCGATTATATCAATTCCAAGTATCCTTATCATATCATCACCTTCGAGGACCCTGTCGAGTATCTTCACAGGCACAAGAAATGTATCGTACATCAGCGTGAGATAGGAACCGATACCCATTCATATGCAGCAGCCCTTCGTGGAGCCCTCCGTGAGGACCCGGACGTTATCCTCGTAGGAGAGATGCGTGACCTTGATACTATAGCCCTTGCATGTACCGCAGCCGAGACCGGACATCTGGTCTTCTCGACACTGCATACTGTAAGCGCCGTTGATACCGTAAACCGAATCATCGATGTCTTCCCGCCTCATCAGCAGCAGCAGATCAGGACCCAGCTTGCCGACATACTTGAGTGCGTAGTCGCAGAGCAGCTCCTTCCAAGGATAGAGGGAAAGGGCCGTGTCGGTGTATTCGAGGTAATGCTCGGAAACAATGCTATTAGGAACTACATCCGTGAGGGTAAGACCTATCAGATCACCTCTACCATGCAGACATCCCGTGCACAGGGTATGATCACTATGGATGAGGCCCTTCAGCAGCTTTATAATAACGGTCAGATCACAAGAGATACAGCGATCCGATTCGCAAAGGATAAGGTAGCTCAGGAGTCAAGGATCCTGTGATATCTGAAAAGAGAGCAAATGAAAAGACGTGGCATATGCCACGTCTTTTTGGTTGAAGCTTATATGATCCTTATGCAGTCTTGTGCTTTCTGCTTAGGACAGCAAGCGTTAATACGATAATCAGGCCTGCAGCTACTATAATTCCATTTGATATTAAAACCATAGGCAAGCAGAAGAATCAGGTTGCTGTGAGCTGAAATAGTATTATGTTTTGGACAAGGAAGTGGACAGGAAAAATCATTTAAACCCGTTTACGCATACTGATCAAATGTGAGTGGTCAACAGTAACCCTATATTCTCGCACCTCGCACCTCACACCTCACACCTCACACCTCACACCTCACAACCTCTTGATATCCTACGTTTATGTTATAATGATCTCCTGGCGCGATATGCTCTTTTTATCACGATAAAGTAGAAGATGATCATTGCAGCTCCTGTGACTGCCCAGCTGATAGGATAGATAATGACCACCTGGTAAAAAGCTGTGAAGCTTTTGATCATGGCATGCATATAGATGATGCGGAGCAGACAACAGCCAAGCATTGTGATAATTGTAGGTATGATAGACCGGCCGATCCCGCGGAGAGAAGCCCCCGGTACCTCATACAGAGCGGTCATGGGTTCAAAGAGAGCGATAAATAGCATCCTGATCATGGCATAGTGGATGACCCTGCTGTCGTGTGTGAAGAGTATGAGGAGCGGATGCCTCAAAAGGAAAAAGCCAAGGCTTATTACGGCAGTAAAGCCTATAGCAGAAATGAAGGCTATACGGGTAGTCCTTCGGCATCTCTCATATGTTCCGGCAGCATAGTTCTGGCTCACAAAGGTCATTAAAGCCTGGCAGAATGCATATACCGTAAAGTAACATATGTATTCCAGATTAAGAGCAGCAGAATTGCCTGCAATGCATTTCGAACCGAAAAGATTTATGGCGGCCTGGATCACGACGTTTGAGATAGAAAAGATCATACCTTGAAGGCCGGCAGGAGCGCCTATCCAGAGGATCCTGCGTACATAATTCCATTTGAGTGAGAGCCTTCGAAGGTCAAGGTGCAGCATTCCATTCTCTTTAATTAGTGCGCGAAGTATAAGAGCTGCGCTCACGCCGTTTGAGATAGTTGTGGCTATAGCAACTCCGTCCGCATTTCTTTTAAGCACGACTACAAAGAAGAGATTTAGCCATACATTGATGAGCCCCGCGGTAAGCAGATAGTAGAGTGGTCTTCTGGTGTCTCCTATAGACCTTAGCACTGCCGATCCGAAATCGTAGACCATCAGAAAGGGCATGCCAAGGAAATATATACGGAGGTAGGCCTGGGCCATGGGGAGCACATGCGAGGGCGTATGGAGTAGCTGGAGAATGGGAACAGCTATCACCTGTCCGAGGAAAAGCATTATGAAGCCGCTTATAAGAGCGACCATAAAGCTGGTATGGAGCGCGTCATTTACCCTGTTCTCTTCATTTTTCCCTATGAAATGTGACAGCATTACATTGCTGCCTACAGAAAGACCGGTGAAAAATGTGACTATCATATTGATCACTGGAGCATTGCTGCCGACGGCTGCCATAGCCTCTGCCGATGAAAAATGGCCGACTATGGCTGTGTCAGAGGCATTGAAAAGCTGCTGCAGAGTGCTCATCAGAAAGATCGGAATAGTGATGTAGAGTAATTTGCGAAAGATCGGTCCATGGAGCATGTCCACGGCTCTTTTGTTTTTATCATTCATAATATTTATTTCCGGATGTCTGGACTACGGCCTTATTATAAGACTAAGATCAGGGATATGCAAGAACAGCTGTCTTTAGGAGAATCCTTTTCGTTAAAATCGGTTGACAAGAGGAGCGCAAAAAAATACAATAGTCTTATGTGAATCTTTTCAATAAGGAGGGAAACACGGATGAAGAGTCAGCTGGCTTCAAGCTATGCGGCGTCCGCTGCTCTTGCAGTGGATGAGATCAGAGAGAAACTTGCAGGAGTTCCGAAGGGCATCATTTTTTACTGTAATTATTCCTGGATCGAACAGGTTACAGAGAGTCTTAAGATGGCATATCCGGATACAGAGATCATAGGGACCTCAGGTATCTGGTATCATGATGATACGGTGGATGAGAACAAGGGCCTTACAGTTACAGCGCTTATGGATGGCTGTGAGGTAAGGGCCGGAGTTATTAAGCATCTGGCCACAGTGCCACTTTCGGATGTGATACATCTGGATACGGCAGTAAAGGAGCTCAGGCCATCGGGATCAGATTCGGTTATCTTTGAGTTCTGTACCAATGATGAGGAGGTACTGGTTTCTACTATCCATATGCAGCTGGATCATACACAGCTGCCATTACTCGGAGGAACAGTTTACGGAACACCGGAAGGGTCAGAACCCAAGGTATCAGTAAATGGCAGGGTTTATACGAACGCCTGCTCATTTATCCTGATAAAGAACACGACAGGCCGTGTCTATACTGCAAAGGAGACGATTTATGGAGCAGATCAGGATGCAGTAACACATGTGGCCACAAGGGTCGATCTTACGCAGAAGAGACTGATAGAGCTTGACAACAGACCGGCTGCGGAGGTTTACAGTGATGAGACCGGTGTCGCGAGGTCGAATATAATAGGAAATGTACTGAATTCTCCACTTGGAAGGGTGATAGAGGATGATGTGTTCATAGCTTCTATGAAGGAGATTGGAAGCGATGGTTCAATGGCCTGCTATAAGAGGATCAATCTGAATGACCGCATCCGTTTTCTTAAGCTTCTTGATTACAAGAAGATAAATCAGGATACATTTGATGAGACCAGAAGGCAGATACCATCGCCGTCTCTTGTACTCTCACTGAACTGCATTTACCGGTATACTCTTTTCTCACAGCAGGGATACATGAGTGAATACCTGCGTGGGCTTAAGCAGGGTGCTTTAGTATCAGCGGGATATGTCGGAGGCGGAGAGCAGTACAACACACAGCATGTAAATCAGACAATGGTCATGGCAGTTTTTGAATAACGGAGGAAATGGTTATGTTCGGAAAGAAAAAAAAGGATCTAGATCAGGCGCCTGTACAGGCAGTTGAGAAGATAGATATCTCAAAGGAAATGCAGCCGGTGCTTGACAGCGGGAAATATATCCTTGAGCAGAAGGAAAAGCTTCAGCAGGAGGAGCTCGATACCACCAATTCACTGAATGAGATAAGGGACTCATTCGAGATGGTAGAGAAGCGTTCGGATGAGGTTACTGAGTCTATGGAGCAGTTCAATGAGCGCTTCAAGGAGGTCACCTCAGTTACAGAGAACTTTGAGCAGATCATCAAGAAGATGCTCTCGACAGCTGATGATACCCATCGCAATATGAACAATGTCCGTACCTCATCATCATCTGTGAATGATACTATTTCCACAGTAGAGGAGGTATTCAAGGAGTTCCAGTCAAGCTTTGATGAGATCCTTGACAAGGTAAATGCAATAAACGGCATAGCAAACCAGACCAATCTCTTAGCACTTAATGCATCGATCGAGGCAGCCAGGGCAGGAGAGAGCGGAAGAGGATTTGCAGTCGTAGCAGATCAGGTAAATGAGCTTTCAAGCAATATCAAGACTCTTGTCGCATCGATAGGAGAGTCAATGGAGAAGCTGAACCAGAACAACAATCGTCTGATGAGCTCTATAAATGACACCAGAACCGCTATCCAGGATTCCATGACTCATATAAATGAGACAGAGGAGGTCGTAGACTCGATCAAGTCCGTAGCAGGAGAGATCGAGGAGGGCAATACTAACATGGTAGGCGTTATAGACAAGTGCTCAGATGATATGAACACTCTTCAGTCTACTATGGAGGATTCCAAGCCTTACTACCAGACAGTGGCTGATCATATCGATACTCTTTCTACGAATATCACAAAGAAGAGCCTTATCTTCGAGGATATGACCAATATCCTTCAGCAGTTCCCTGAGCTCGTGAAGAGAGTAGAGGACAGAGTCCAGAGGCAGTAGACCCGCAGATGGTGACCGCCACAGCATAACAGACCAGATGACAGCAGTGGGATTTATACCACTGCTGTTTCTGTTTATTTATCGGACGGTTATGGAAGAAAAAGCAATGATATCAGCATATGCAAAGATCCGTGGAGGAATATATGGACATATATAGATATGGCAGTGCAGATGCGCCTTCAGTACTGATACAGCCTGTAGATGAGCATGATCTCTCTCTTATGGACCAGGAGGCAGACCTTATAGGAGTGGGACAGACAAGGGATATCGGTCTGATCGCCATAAAGGTGGATGACTGGAACAGGGATCTCTCGCCATGGGAGGCTTCTGCTGTCTTCGGTGATCAGGCCTTTGGCGGAGGAGCACAGGAGACACTTATGGAGATAAAAAGGCTCTGCGATGATCCGGAAAAGAAATACTATATAGGAGGATACTCGCTGGCAGGACTTTTTGCGCTCTGGGCAGTTACAGAAACGGACATTTTTGCAGGTGCAGCCGCTGCCTCACCGTCGGTCTGGTTCAGTGGATTTACTGCCTATCTGGACCGGCATGATATCAGGACCGGATCGGTTTATCTAAGCCTCGGGGACAAGGAGGAGAAGACTAAGAATCAGGTGCTGGCTTGTGTGGGAGAGCAGATAAAAAAGACATATTCCATTATCAGGGGAAAAGGAGTAAACTGTATTCTTGAATGGAATAAGGGAAACCATTTTATGGATTCCGAGAAAAGGACGGCAAGGGCCTTTGAATGGGTTCTTGGGTCAGATGCTTGACATATCGAAAGGAGAAGACATGCAGACAATAAGCACAGATAAGGCGCCGAAGGCTATAGGACCATATTCTCAGGGTATGATAGTAAACGGGATAGCATATCTGTCCGGTCAGATAGGTGTGGACCCAAAAGATGGCAAGGCAGCAGAGGGTATAGAGGCTCAGGCAGATCAGGCCTGCAGGAATGTAGGAGAGCTTTTAAAGGAGGCTGGATCTGATTTCTCAAAGGTCATAAGGACCACATGCTTCCTTGCTGATATAGCTGACTTTGCAGCCTTTAATGCAGTATATGAAAAATACTTCGTATCAAAGCCTGCAAGAAGCTGTGTCGCAGTAAAGGACCTGCCGGCAGGCATGCTCTGTGAGATAGAGGCCACAGCAGAGGTATAATTATCTTGAGAATAATAGTAGCAAAAAGCGCTGGCTTCTGCTTCGGCGTAAAGAGAGCTGTATCTCTTGTTGAAGAACAGATAGAGAAAGGGACAAGGCCCATTTATACTTATGGACCTATCATTCATAATGAATCCGTAGTGAATGATCTGGCAGCAAAGGGAGTTGCCGTGATGGGAGAGGATGATGATCCTGGAACTTATGAAAGAGGCACCGTTATCCTCCGTTCACACGGTGTATCTGAAAAAATACAAAGATCCATAGAGGCAGCAGGCCACATACTAGTCGATGCGACCTGTCCCTTTGTAAAAAAGATCCATAATCTGGCAATGGAGGCTTCAGGCAAGGGAGACTACATTATAATAATCGGAGATCCGGATCATCCTGAGATCCAGGGGATCATAGGATGGATAAGAGGGAAGGACTATTCTGTCATCCGTTCAGCCGCGGAAGCAGAGCAATTTAACCTTGAGGAAAAGGATAAGAAGGTACTGGTACTTTCACAGACTACATTCAACTACAAGAAATTTCAAGATATAGTTGAAATCCTGAATAAAAAAGGTTATGATATTAGTGCTCTGAATACGATCTGTAATGCGACAGAGGACCGTCAGAAGGAGGCAGCACGCATCGCTGGGGAAGTGGACGTGTGTCTTGTGATCGGCGGCAGGAACAGTTCGAATACCCGTAAGCTGTATGAGATATGCAGCCAGAGGTGTGGGAGGACACACTTCATTGAGACAGCGGATGATCTAGATCCTGATATCTTAAGCAGTGCTGATGTCGTTGGTATTACAGCCGGAGCATCAACCCCAGCAATTATTATTCAGGAGGTCATTGGTAGATGTCAGAAATGAGTTTTGACGAAATGCTGGACGCGTCATTCAAGACGGTTCGCGCAGGAGATGTGGTAGAAGGAACGGTTATTTCCGTAAAGCCTGACGAGATTATCCTCAATATCGGTACAAAGGCAGACGGAGTGATCACAAGAAGCGAGTATTCGAATGACTCCAGTCTCGATCTCACCACAGTTACTTCTGTTGGTTCCACAATGGAGGCTGTAGTAGTCAAATACAGCGAGACAGAGGGACAGGTCACACTGTCTTACAAGCGTCTTGCACAGGAGAGAGGAAACAAGAAGCTCGAAGAGGCTTTCAATAACAACGAGGTTCTTACAGGCAAGGTAGTAAAGGTATTAAACGGCGGACTCTCAGTAGTAGTAGACGAGGCCAGAGTATTCATCCCTGCAAGCCTTGTATCAGATACCTTCGAGAAGGATCTTGGCAAATACAATGGCCAGGAGATTGAATTCATCATCACAGAGTTCAATCCTCGCAAGAGACGTATAATCGGAAACAGAAAGGCTATCCTCGTAGAGGAGAAGCAGAAGAAGCAGGAAGAACTCCTTGCAAACCTCAAGGTCGGCGATGTTATCGAGGGAACAGTAAAGAACGTTACCAATTTCGGTGCTTTCATCGATCTTGGCGGTATCGACGGACTTCTTCACATCTCTGAGATGAGCTGGGGCAGGATCGATAATCCTGGAAAGGTATTAAAGGTCGGTGACAAGGCAAAGGTCTTCATTAAGGAGATCCACGACAAGAAGATCGCACTTTCGATGAAGTTCCCGGATGAGAACCCTTGGAACAATGCTTCTGAGAAGTATGCCGTAGGCAATATCGTACATGGTAAGGTAGCAAGGATGACAGACTTCGGTGCATTCATAGAGCTTGCACCTGGAGTAGATGCTCTGCTTCATGTATCACAGATCTCAAAGGATCATGTAGATAAGCCGTCAGACGTACTGAAGGTTGGACAGGAAGTTGATGCAAAGGTTGTCGAGTTCAGAGAAGCCGATCACAAGATCAGCCTTTCTATCAAGGCAATGGATGACAACAGGGACAACAGCTCAGACGAGCAGTAATTTTCTAGCTATGCAAAGGAAGGCCGGGCAGAAAATGCCTGGCCTTTTTTGATGGAGGTTCATTATGGAGGGCTATGAGCAGTTCAAGACGGCGGTCTATGCACTTACAAAGATAGATCTTTCCTCTTACAAGGAAAAGCAGATGCGCCGCAGGATAGATTCTCTGATCACGAAGCACAAGCTTTCATCATATGAAGATTATATAAGGCTTTTAAGGGAGGACCGGAAGGCCTTTGATGAGTTCGTGAATTTTCTCACGATCAATGTTTCTGAGTTTTACAGGAATCCGGATCAGTGGAAGCTTCTGGATCAGGAGTATTTTCCTTATCTGATAGATAAGTTCGGACAGAGACTTAATATCTGGAGTGCGGCTTGCTCTACAGGTGACGAGCCTTATTCTCTGGTCATGTGTCTGTCAAGGCATCTCCCGCTGGAGAAGATCAGGATAATAGCGACCGATATCGACAAGCAGGTCATAGCAAAGGCAAAGGTCGGACTTTATAATGAGAAAAGCATAAAGTCAGTTCCTGTAGATCTTAGACAGAAGTATTTCAGCAGGGTAGGTTCCTCCTACCAGATTTCTGAGGATATAAGGAAGAGAGTGGAGTTTCGGGAAAACAATCTGCTAAAGGATCCGTATCCTTCGGGTCTTGATCTGATCCTCTGCCGCAACGTGGTGATCTATTTTACTGATGAGGCAAAGACACAGATCTATCAGAAGTTCAACAGATCCTTAAAGTCTGGCGGCCTGTTATTCATAGGCAGCACCGAGCAGATAATGGATTACAGGGAGCTTGGATTTTCCAGAAGAAGCTCCTTCTTCTACCAGAAGAAATGATCACATTTTTTCAAGACTTCTTATATAGCTTTCAAGCTGTTTCTTATCCTTGGGTATATCCGCAAGAGAGAAGCAGCTTTCTTTTGTTACCTTCTCATATGAGCTTTTGTCAAGCGAGGAGGCAAGCTCCTTAGGGATCAGTGATCCGTCAGAGCGCAGTCTGACATATGAGGCTGGATCTGGAAAATACATTCGAAGCTTCCCGCCACAGAGCTCGAAAACTGCATAAAACTCTTTCCCTATAAAGCTAAGCTCGATTCCAGGCAGCCTGAAGCAGAGCCTGATCGGGGATAGAATATCTGTTTTACCCTTTACCCTGAGACTGTTCTCATCACTTGCCATTTCCTCTATCGAAACAGAAGCACGGTTTATCCCGAGGCAGTCTTTTAATGTGAGGAGATTCATTATCCCGGTAAGCTTGAATATGCTGTGTTTATTCACAGGATCTATATAACGATCGCTACCTGTCTTAATAAATGTCTTATATAAAGTGACCAGAGTTTTACCGTCAGGGATAGAAGGGTCAGCTAATCCCATCTCCTCAAGCAGGCTGTAAAGTGAAAGCGAGCCGGACGGGAGCAGTCTTTTCAGGGGAGATATGGATTTTTTTATATCATATGACTCTCCGATTGCAAGCCTCTTTGCATATACTTCTGCCCGCCCTGAAATAAAGGCCAGATCAAACGTATCGCCGCCATAGGTCACTATCCGGTCAGCCCTCTTTATGGTTTCAATCGCCTTTTCTATGATAGATAGCTCGTCGTCATCGTTGGTGGAGGCGTAGATAAGTGTCATAATCTTGTCACCTTCTATCCATCCTGCACTAAAGGAGATTATTCGATTCCTCTCACTGCTTAGGCCGTTTGTCTCTATAGTTATATAGACATCGCCATTATGATGATAGCGTGCAAAGATTTCCGGATATTTTATTCTGTCTTTTATTTCAAAGCTTTGTGTGATTTCCTTCATGCCTATATTGTAGGGGAATGTGTTTTCTTTATCAAGTGGGTGTGGTATACTAAAAAAGGGTGGATGAGTTTTTGGCATGGAGGTTATCTATGTATAAAGGAATTATAAAAAGAATCGCAGCAGTGGGTCTTGGCGTGATGCTTGCTTTTTCATCGGGGACTCTTGCAGACAGCGCAGCTTATCTGGTGACAGCCAGGGCTTCAGAGACAGGGCTTATTAATGTTACTTATAATGTACAGGTCTATCAGAGTGATGTATCAGAAATCTATAGCAACATTAAAAAAACTATAAGCGAAGGCGAGCTTAAGTATAATTCTGGTTTCGAGAAGCTGGCTGTCGAAAGAGCAAAGGATCTGGCACTTTATTATGACAAGACTCGCCCGGACAGCAAGGCGCCTGAGCTTATAACGGATGATGGAAACACAGGAAATACAAGCAACTTTCTGGATGAGGAGATAGCAGATTCAAAGCCGACATGGACTGTAGATACCTCTAAGTACAATGCCTGTGGTATAGGCCATGTGAAGTTTAAGGATAAGGATTACTATTCTCTTGTACTTGGAAAATCTGATCAGCCAGCAGCATTACCTGATAATACTCTGACAGGCTATACCGATGTCAAAAGACAGATAATAAGAGCAAATGTCTCCGGCATTTATGCCGTATACGATTTCCGTGACGGCTCTGCTGATTCGGGAAGTACAGTCTTTACAGGTAATACTGCCACATGTGACAAGACCATGAGTCTTTCTCTGGGGACGACAAGAGAGGCCCCTTATGTGACTTATTCGGTAAAGACCACAAGTGGCGGAGAAAATACCTATGCCATTCAGGGAGCTTCTGGCAGCCTTAAGGCACAGTCAGGATCATACTATACAATAAACGGAAACAGGGTAACCGGTAATTCAATAGGAAAGGGCTCATACTTAAGCTATACGGCAAACATAGCCGGAGATGACATGACATTTAATGTGCCGCTCGAGGTGACTCAGGGGAACCTGAGCGATGCTGCTATGAGTCTGGCCGAAAGCAGGACATATTATGCTACAGGAAAGGCGATAACACCTAAGGTAAATCTGAGTCTGAACGGGAAGACGCTTACCGAGGGAGTGGATTACAAGCTGACCTATAGCGGAAATACAGCTGCAGCAACTATCACGGCACCTCAGACAGCTACTATCACAGCAGCCGGACAGGGAAATTATACCGGGAATAAGTCAATCACATTCAGGATACAGCCGTCCACAGGAGGAAATCTTTCTGACGGAAGCACGAGGATCAGTCTAGATCCTTCGGAAAAGACTCCTATCGTATATGATGGCAAGGAGAAGAAGCCTAAGGTGGTGGTGACCTATCATGATGCAGAGGTACCGGCGAGTGCCTATGATATCGCTTACTCAGACAATATCAATGCCGGCAAGATGACAGTCACAGTCACGGCAAAGGCACTTTCATCAGGAAGCAGCCAAGGCTCAGGGACAGTCAGGCAGTACAGCGGAAGTGCAAAGGCATCATTTGATATCACGCCTCTTGACCTATCTACAGCTGTATTTACATTCAAGGACAGTGACAGCGGCCAGAAGGGCTCGTCCCAATCATCGGCTGCTCCGACATATTCCTATACAGGAGGACCTATTACTCCAGAGCCGGAGATCAAGGTCGGATCAACAGTCCTTAAGGCAGGAACTGATTTCACTTATTCCTACAGCAATAATAAGGCTATAGGAACAGGAGCAGTCGTAACCGTAACAGGTAAGGGAAACTATACAGGGACAGCATCGAAGAGCTTTGAGATCACCAAGGGCAATATTTCAAAGGCTACAGTGACGTTGACTCCTTCATCGCCATATACCTACAACGGAAGCAGACAGTACCCGAATGTTGTTGTGGTCCAGATCGGAGGCAATACCCTAAGGCTTGGGACCGATTATACTATCTCAGCCTTTCCGGATTCGGTAAATGCAGGAGATTACAGCTTTACCATAACCGGTATCAACAATTTCAAAGGAACAGCTTCCAGCTCGACAGGTTCATCTACCGGGTCAACAGGCAGCTCGACCTCACAGAATAGCACTAACACGGGCATTCTTACAGTAAGCTACACGATTGAGGCAAAGGACGCAGGAAAGCTCTACAAGGAAACGGACGGCATATCAGTAAGCGGGCTTAAAACAATAACCTACGATGGAAAGACCCATAAGCCGGCGTTATCTGTTATAGACAACGCTATCGCAGCAGAGCTCGGTCAGGATAGTGACTATACCAGGGCTGATTCAGACAACAAGACACCTGGTACAGCTAAGGTGACGCTTACCTTCAAGGGAAACTATACAGGTACTATTACCGCGACCTACAAGATCGTTCCGAAAAAGACCACTATAAAAAAGGTCAGCGCCGGAAAGAAAAAGGCAACGGTAAAGTTCAATAAGGTTTCCGGTATAAGTGGATATCAGGTGAAGGCAGGCACCAATAAATCTGTAAGCAAGGGCACAAAAACAAAGACAACGAACAAAACATCATATACTATGAAGTCCCTGAAAAAAGGAAAGCGCTACTATTTCAAGGTCAGGACCTACTATCAGACCGCTAATGGAAAGAAGATCTACAGCTCCTGGTCCGGGGTAAAGAGTACAGTGGTAAAATAAGTTGTTAATATAATGTTTCATTTATTTCAAAAGAAAGTACTTGAAACTGTGCCTGAAAAATGTCAAACTATTACAGAGTAAAACGATAAGGAGAGGAAAATTGGCTGTTAATAGAAGTGCAGGTACAGCAGACAACAACGGACATATCTATGGTCTTGATGGACTAAGGGCGATCGCGATCATAGGAGTTATTTTCTATCATATGTTTCCCTATACGATCAAGGGAGGATTCTTAGGAGTCTCTCTCTTTTTCGTGCTATCGGGATATCTTATAGCACTGACAAGTGAAAGAAGCAGGATGAAGGGAGAGTTCTCGGTAGGAGGCTTCTATAAGAAGAGACTGATACGTATCTTCCCGCCTGTTATAATGACTGTTTTCGTTACAGTCACTGCCTTTCATTTCATTTATCCGAGAGCAGTTGAGGGCGTTCAGGGTGAGACAGTATCGATCCTGCTCGGATACAATAACTGGTGGCAGATAGCCCAGAATTCATCATATTTCACAAAGATAGCAAATGCCACACCATTTACTCATATCTGGTCGCTGGCTGTAGAGCTGCAGTTCTATCTGATCTGGCCTCTTCTATATCTGATCTATCTGATACTTTCTACACGCGGGAGAAAGGCAAGAGGACTTATCTTTTTCCTGATACTGTCTGTGGTATCCGCAGTGCTTATGGGAGTTCTCCTTCCATTCGGAAATGATGCGACAAGGGTATATTACGGGACTGATACAAGGCTGTATGCGCTTACGGCAGGAGCTCTTTTAGGATTCGCAGGAGCAGGCAGATCAGAGTTTACTCTTTTTAAAAACAGGAATGCAAGAAAGGCCTCACTGCCACTGTTTATCGGTGGACTGGCATTTGTGGTCATCTCATTTATATTCACAGACGGGATGGCAGATCCTACATATACAGGCTATATGCAGCTTGTGACGCTTGTCTTCCTTCTTCTCGTTATGATCACGGCAGAGCCGTCACTTCCCTTTGGAAGGATCCTTGAGAATCCCGTGCTTGATTTTATAGGCAAGAGAAGCTATGAGATGTATCTTTTCATGTATCCTGTTATCTTTCTATTCAATGTAAAGAAATGGACAAGGATCCCATGCGCTCCTCTGATACAGCTTGGCATTATTTTACTGCTTGCCATCTGGGAACATGAAATGACAAAGCTTGTAGTAAAGGGAAGACAGGCGCGTATTTCAAGAGCATCAGGGCCTGCGCTTTTTGCTGGCGCAGTTGCTGCTATCGTTCTTATAGTTCTTGGCATATTCTTTACAATTTTCTCTGGAAAGAAGAATTCCGATACCGGAGAGCTTGAAAAGCAGCTTGCTGCCAATCAGAAGCTCTTAGAGCAGCAGGAGACCAGGGGGAATAATAAAACTGGAGATACAGTCGGATCAGACAAGAAGCCTTCTGCATCGTCGAATGCTTCATCTGACAAGAAGCCGGAAGAGACACCGGATGACAAGAAAAAGCCGGAAAAAGAGGATGACTACAAGGTCCCTGTCACAACTATCGGTGATTCAGTGATGCTTGGCGCTTCGCCTGAGTTACTAAAGGTCCTGCCAAAGGATTCAGTCGTAAATGCACATGAGTCCAGACAGCTCTGGGATGCGAAGGATATAGTAAAGAATTACAAAAAGAAAAAGACCCTTGGCAAGATAGTGGTGATAGCTCTTGGAACCAATGGAGTCTTCAATGAAAAGGCCGGACAGGATCTTATAGATCTGATAGGAAGTGACCGTCACATATACTGGGTAAATGTTTTCGGTGATTCGATCCAGTGGGAGGATGACTCCAATAAGGTGATAAAGAAGCTCTGTGATAAGAATGAGAATGTGACTCTTGTTGACTGGCACAGCTTCGCTGCAGGGCATGACAGCTGGTTCTATCACGACGGCATCCATTTAAAGCCTGAGGGACAGAAAAAATACGCAGGAATGATAAAGGATGCGATCCAGGATGATCTGGATCTTATCAGGATTGAAAAGGAGAACAAATGAAGTATTTCGGAACCGATGGATTTCGCGGCGAGGCAGGAAAGGTCCTGACAGCGGATCACGCATACAGGATCGGAAGATATCTGGGATGGTATTACGGAAGAGAGAAGAGAGGCAGGATAGTGATCGGAAAGGACACCAGAAGATCAAGCTATATGTTTGAGTATGCTCTGGTGGCCGGGATCATCTCATCAGGCTCTGACGCATATCTTCTCCATGTGACGACGACACCTTCAGTTGCCTATGTCGTCCGTACTGAGGATTTCGACTGTGGAGTAATGGTAAGTGCCAGCCATAATCCGTTCTACGACAATGGTATCAAGCTTATGGATGGCAACGGACACAAGATGTCAGCTGCCATTGAGAGCCAGATAGAGGATTATCTCGATGGAAAGACTGGCGAGGTTCCATTTGCTTCAGGAGAGAATATAGGGGTGGCTATAGATTATGCGATCGGAAGAAACAGATACATAGGTTATCTGATCTCTCTTGCGACAAGGTCATACAAGGGAAAGCGGATAGGCCTTGACTGTGCAAACGGATCTACGTTTAACATAGCAAAGAGCGTATTTGACGCATTGGGAGCCAGGACTGTCGCTATAGGAAACGAGCCGAACGGACTGAATATCAATCTGGACTGCGGATCGACCCATATTGATAATCTGGTAAGCCTGGTAAAGGAAAAGGAGCTTGACTGCGGCTTCGCATTTGACGGGGATGCGGACAGATGCATAGCTGTAGACGAGATCGGACAGGTAATAGACGGAGACTACATTATATATATCTGCGGAAGCTATCTGAAGAAGCACGGCAGGCTTGACGGTAATCATGTCGTAGCCACCATTATGGCAAATCTCGGACTTTTCAAAGCGCTTGAGAAGAATGGTATCGAGTACGATGTCACGACAGTCGGAGACAAGTATGTGAATGAGGACATGGTAGAGCATGGCTATGTGCTGGGAGGAGAGCAGTCAGGACATATCATTTTCTCTAAGCACGCTACTACCGGTGACGGTATACTTACCGCCATCATGATAATGGAGGTCATAATGGAGGAAAAGACATCCCTTCATACCTTAGCCTCCGGTATGAAAAAGTATCCGCAGGTCCTTAAGAATGTAAGGGTAAGCGATAAGGAAAGGATACTAAATGATGCAGATGTCCTTAAGTGCAAGGAGGAGATAGAAGCTGAGCTCGAGGGGAACGGACGCATACTGCTAAGAGCCAGTGGTACAGAGCCTGTGGTAAGAGTCATGGCAGAGGCTGACACTAGGGAACTCTGTGAGCAGTATGTCGATCAGATGGTAAGGACGATTGAGAATGTACTAAATTAAGTACAAGACATCTGCTTTATATTGTGACAAGCCTATGTTACAATGAGAACATCGTGTGTTCGAGATTCCATCCACACGTTAAACAAATACTAGGAGGTAATTTAATATTATGAAGAGAAACACAGCCCTTTATGTAGCACATGGAGGCATCATTGCAGCACTTTATGTGGTACTTACAGTAAGTGCCGCCCAGTTCAATCTGGCAAGTGGTGCAATCCAGGTCAGGATATCGGAAGCACTTACAGTGATGCCGGTCTTTACACCGGCAGCGGTTCCGGGACTTTTCATCGGATGTCTGCTTGCGAATCTGATCACAGGATCTGCGGTCTATGATGTGATATTCGGAAGTCTTATCACACTTGCTGCTGCAGTCTGCACCAGGCTTTTAAGAAAGCACAGACTCATTTACACTATCCCGCCGGTGCTTTTCAATGCGCTGCTTGTGCCGGTGATCCTTATCGGTGCCTACGGAGTAGGAGATGCATATCCTTATCTTGTAGCCACAGTTGGAGCGGGAGAGGCGGTTTCAGTGTTTATCTTTGGATTTGTCCTTAAAAGGATTCTAGACAGATACAGAAATGTACTTTTCCCTGCAGAGGCAAAGGTACAGAGGGAAGCGGTCAGGAAATGAAGGAATTAATAGAATTGATATCTGATGAGGTAAAAGCCGGCTTTACAAGAGCCGGCTTAGACTCGTCTTATGGAAAAGTAACAGTTTCAAACCGTCCGGACCTGTGTGAGTACCAGTGCAATGGTGCTCTTGCAGCAGCAAAGGAGTATCACAAGGCACCGATTGTGCTTGCTGAGTCGGTAGCAGAGCAGCTTGCTTCAAGCAGCATGTTCAGCAGGGCGGAGGCGCTGAAGCCTGGATTTATAAACCTTGATCTAAGTCCCGAATTCCTGTCTGAATATGGAAATGATATGGCCGGATCGGACAGATTCGGGCTTGATCTCCCAAAGAGGCCTCTTACCATAATCCTTGATTACGGCGGCCCTAATGTAGCAAAGCCTCTCCATGTCGGGCATCTGAGGAGCGCTGTCATAGGAGAGTCGATAAAGAGGATAGCCAGATTCGCAGGACACACAGTAATAGGTGATGTCCATCTGGGTGACTGGGGCCTTCAGATGGGTCTTATCATCACTGAGCTTCAGGAGAGAAAGCCTGATCTGGTATATTTTGATCCGGATTACAGCGGAGATTATCCTGATGAGCCTCCATTTACCATTTCTGAGCTTGAGGAGATATACCCATGTGCCTCCGGCAAGTCCAAGGAGGATGAGAGCTATCATGAGAAGGCTCTTTTAGCTACAAAGGAGCTTCAGAAGGGCAGACGCGGCTACAGAGCACTTCTGTCTCATATCATGAATGTGAGCGTTAGTGACCTGAAGAAGAACTATAAGAAGCTTAATGTAAGCTTCGACCTCTGGAAGGGCGAGTCCGATGCGGCTGCTTACATACCTCAGATGGTCTCCGATATGAAGGAGCAGGGGACTGCATACGAGAGCGAGGGGGCTCTTGTCGTAGATGTAAAGGAGGATAGCGACAAGAAGGAGATCCCTCCATGCATGATATTAAAGTCTGACGGAGCAGCCCTTTATAATACGACTGATCTGGCTACCATGATCTGGCGGGTAAAGGATTATCATCCGGACAGGATAGCCTATGTGGTCGACAAGAGACAGGAGCTCCACTTCATACAGTGTTTTAGGGCAGCCAGAAAGTGCAACATAGTCCCTGACTCCTGCCAGCTTGATTTCATAGGCTTCGGTACAATGAACGGGACCGATGGCAAGCCATATAAGACCAGGGAGGGAGGCGTGATGCGTCTTTCTACACTGATAAATGAGGTCGATCAGAAGATGTACGAAAAGATCATCTCAAACGGCGACCTGCCGGAGGATGAGGCCAGAAAGACAGCCGATATAGTAGCTCTTTCTGCTATAAAGTACGGTGATCTTTCCAACCAGCCTTCAAAGGATTATATCTTTGATATAGACAAGTTTACCTCGTTCGAGGGAAATACAGGTCCATATATCCTCTATACCATAGTCCGGATGAAGTCTATAATCAGGAAATACGAGCAGTCTGGGAGGAAGCTTTCCGAGAAGAGGATCCTTCCTCCAAAGACCGAGAGTGAGAGAGGCCTTCTGTTAGCACTTGCGCCATTCCAGGACAGCATAAGGGCTGCCTATGAGGAGAATATGCCTAACCGCATCTGTCAGTATATATACGAGCTGTCAAATGCCTTCAATCATTTTTATCATGAGACAAAGATTCTCGCCTGCGAGGACTTAGACCGCCAGACGAGTTATATGTCACTTCTTGACCTGACTTTAAGGGTGCTTCTTACAGGGATAGATCTGCTTGGATTTGAAGCACCGGAAAGGATGTAGCATGACTGAGGTAGACATTATTTCAGGATTCTTAGGGGCCGGAAAGACCACATTTATGAAAAAGCTCGTATCCGATGTATTTTCGGACGAGAAGGTGGTGATCGTTGAAAACGAATTCGGTGAGATAGGTATTGATTCTGGATTTTTAAAGGATACCGGGATTCAGGTCTCTGAGATAAACGGCGGCTGCGTATGCTGTACTCTGGTCGGAGACTTCACGAAGAATCTTCATGATGTCATAAGGACATATCATCCTGACAGGATCCTTATCGAGCCATCAGGTGTCGCAAAGCTTTCTGACATCGAGGTTTCCGTACTTGAGGTAGGAGAGAGTGAGGAAATAAATGTCGGTGCTCTTGTGACGATAGTAAACGCCCTGAAGGCAAGAAAGCAGATTAAGGCCTTCGGAGAGTTCTTCAATGATCAGATAGAGCATGCGACTGCAGTCGTTCTTTCCCGTACCCAGAAGATGGAGGAGGATAAGCTTGAGGCTCTTGTCGATCAGATAAAGCTTTTGAATAAGGAAGCTGTAGTGATCACGACTCCATGGGATCAGCTCGATGGGAAGAAGATCTTCGACGCTATAACAGGAAAGGATAATCTGGCCGTCTTTGAGCTGGCTGCAAAACACCACGAGGAGGAAGAGGCAGAGCATCATCATGACCACGACGGACATTGCCACCATGATCACGATGAGCATGATCACCATGATCATGACGAGTATGACCACCACGATCACGAGGAGCACGACCATGAGCACGAGCATGGCGGACACTGTCATCACCATCATCACGCAGATGATATCTTTACTACCTGGGGCAGGGAGACAGCACATAAGTTTACGAGAGAAACGATCGAGAATGCTCTTAAGGCCATGTCGGAAAGCGATGAATACGGCTACATAGTCCGCTCCAAGGGAATCGTCCCTGCAGAGGACGGGACCTGGATATACTTTGACCTGGTAGACGGAGAATATCAGATCCGTAGCGGAGAGGCTGATGTCACAGGAAGGCTCGTTGTGATCGGAACCGACGTAAAGGAAGACAAGGTAGAGGAGCTTTTCGGTATTTGAGGATAAGAAATGAACACTGATGAAAAAAACGGCGAGATCCCCGTATATGTATTCTTCGGCTTCATGGATTCCGGAAAGACCACTCTTGCAAAGGAGACCATTTTCGATAATGGCTTTACGGATGATTTTGACAGATGTCTGTTCATATCATGCGAGGATGGAGATGTCGAGATGGATCCTGACGAGCTGGATAAGATCGGCGTCGATTATGTGGAGATCGACGACAAGGACGACTTCACACTTGAGAAGCTGCAGTCGCTGCAGGATCAGTATGATCCTGAGGCGGTCTTCATAGAATACAACGGTACATGGGAGTCAAGCCTTCTCTATGAGATGGATGGCCCTGCAGACTGGGTAATAGTCCAGAGCATATGCACTGTAGACGCTACGACCTTTGAGATGTACCTTAAGAATATGGGTACGATGATAAAGGAGCAGATGTTCCGTGCAGATGTGATAATCTTTAACAGATGCGATGATGCTACCCCTAAGGCCAAGTTCCGGGCAAATGTCAAGGGACTTAACCGACGCGCTCAGATAGTATATGAGAGAAAGGACGGCTCGATCGACAATCGTCCGGATGAGCTGCCTTTTGATATAAATGCTGACGAGCTCCATATCACCGATGCCGATTATGCTCTGTGGTTTATGGACTGCATGGACAATCCCAAGAAATACAACGGCAAGACAGTTGATTTCCTTGGCCTTGTCTATAATCCAAAAGAGGGCAAGGGCAAGCTTCACAAGGGCACCTTTGTAGCCGGAAGATTCGCCATGACCTGCTGCGTCCAGGATATACAGTATCTTGGTATGCCAGTCAGATACGATAATGCAGCTGACATAGGACACAAGAGCTGGATCCATCTGACGGCAAAGGTGAAGAACGAGTTTGCCAGAGAATACAGAGGAAAGGGACCGGTGCTCTATCCTGTAAGCATTGAGGAAGCCGAAAGGCCGGCAAGTCAGGAAGAGGAGCTGGTGTACTTTAATTAGAGGTGAGAGGTTAGAGGTGAGAGGTCAGAGGTTAGAGGTCAGAGGTGAGAGGTTAGAGGTCAGAGGTTAGAGGTGAGAGGTTAGAGGTCAGAGGTGAGAGGTCAGAGGTTAGAGGAATTATGGTTATAGCTTTCAAAAAGCTCAGACATCAGACTTCGTTACTGTTTGGACCCTATGTAGCCATAAATAAGACTCTGGCCATAAGGATTTATGATTGCCATTTTCTGACTTATTTCAGTACTTTCTCGGATTATATGGTCAGCAGATCCTGTGGGAGATATGGATAGCATATCCTGTGGGAAATATGGATAGCATATCCTGTGGGAAATATGGATAGCATATCCTGTGGGAAATATGGATAGCAGATCCGTGGAAAATATGGTCAGCAGATTCTGTGGGAAATATGGATAGCATATCCTGTGGGAAATATGGATAGCATATCCTGTGGGAAATATGGATAGCATATCCTGTGGGAAATATGGATAGCAGATCCGTGGAAAAAATGGATAGCAGATCCGTGGAAAAAATGGATAGCATATCCGTGGAAAATATGGTCAGCAGATCCGTGGAAAATATGGTCAGCAGATCCTGTGGGAAATATGGATAGCAGATCCGTGGAAAATATGGATAGCATATCCTGTGGGAAATATGGTCAGCAGATTCTGTGGGAAATATGGATAGCAGATTCTGTGGGAAATATGGATAGCAGATCCTGTGAGAAATATGGATAGCAGATCCTGTGGGAAATATGGTCAGCAGAGCCTGTGGGAAATATGAATAGCAGATCCTGTGAGAAATATGGATAGCAGATCCTGTGGGAAATATGGATAGCATATCCTGTGGAAAATATGGATAGCATATCCGTGGAAAATATGGTCAGCAGAGCCTGTGGAAAATATGGTTATGGTGATCTGGAATCTGGGTTATAAAATGGAGTGAACAGCACCCCCTATATCCTCACACCTCGCACCTCACACCTCACACCTCGCACCTCGCACCTCGCACCTTCTTAAAGAAAGGAAAAAGAAAGTCATGTATGAAATTGTAAAGAAAAAACAGCTGGCGGAAAACATCTACCAGATGGATGTCAAGGCGCCTATGGTGACACATTCGTGTCTGCCGGGACAGTTCATCATCGCGATCGCAGAGGAGGACGGAGAGAGAATCCCTCTTACTATCTGCGATTACGACAGACAGGCCCAGACCGTTACTATTGTATTCCAGCCGATCGGCGCATCGACAGAGAGAATGGCCCAGCTTGACGAGGGAGACTGCTTCCACGACTTCGTTGGACCTCTTGGAAATCCGTCAGAGCTTTGCCTCGAGGAAAATCTTGAGGAGACCCGCAAGAAAAAAATAGTATTCATTTCAGGAGGAGTAGGAACAGCTCCTGTATATCCTCAGGTAAAGTGGCTTCATGAGCATGGTATCGATGCTGATGTGATCCAGGGGTCCAGGACAAAGGACCTTCTTTTCTTCTCAGATGAGGTAAGCAAGGTAGCAAAGAATCATTATATCTGTACTGATGATGGTACATATGGTTTCCATGGTATGGGAACAGACCAGCTTAAGGCTCTCTGGGATGAAGGACATAAGTATGACTGGTGCGTAGCCATAGGACCTATGATCATGATGAAATTCGTCTGCAAGCTTACAGAAAAGCTTGGTATCCATACAGTGGTTTCCATGAACCCTATAATGGTAGACGGAACAGGAATGTGCGGAGCATGCAGACTTTTAGTTGATGGCAAGGTAAAGTTTGCCTGCGTTGACGGACCGGAGTTTGACGGACATCTTGTGGATTTCGACAAGGCAATGGAGAGAATGCAGCAGTACAAGACAGAGGAAGGCCGTAAGAAGCTCGAGTTCGAGGAGGGTGAGACCCATCACGGCGGCTGTGGTTTATGCGGAGGTGACAAGTAATGGCAGATATGATGAAAAGAGTGCCTGTTGCAGAGCAGGATCCGGCAGTAAGAGCTCATAATTTTGAGGAGGTATGTCAGGGATACACAGAAGAAGAGGCAGTAGAAGAGGCAAAGAGATGCCTTAACTGTAAGAATCCCCGTTGCGTAGGAGGATGCCCTGTATCTATAAATATACCTGCATTTATCCATGCAGTAACCGAGAGGGATTTCAAGAGAGCCTATGAGATCATCAGCGAATCCTCAGCCCTTCCGGCAGTCTGCGGTCGTGTATGCCCGCAGGAGACCCAGTGTGAGGGAGTGTGCATAAGAGGCATAAAGGGTGATGCGGTAGCTATCGGAAAGCTCGAGAGATTCGTAGCTGACTGGGCTAGAGAGAATGGTATCCATCCGCAGCCTCCTAAGGAAAAGAATGGACACAAGGTAGCTGTGATCGGTTCAGGCCCTTCTGGACTTACCTGTGCAGGAGATCTGGCAAGGATGGGATATGATGTGACTATCTTTGAGGCACTTCAGAAGGCCGGAGGAGTTCTTGTGTACGGTATCCCTGAGTTCCGTCTTCCGAAGGAAAGGGTAGTTGCAGCCGAGGTTAATAACGTAAAAGGCCTTGGAGTAGACATAGAGACAAATGTAGTCGTAGGAAAGTCGATAACGATTGACGATCTGATGGAGGAGATGGGCTTTGAGGCTGTATTTATCGGATCGGGTGCAGGACTTCCGAGATTTATGGGTATACCTGGAGAGCAGAGCAACGGAGTATTCTCAGCGAACGAGGTACTTACCAGATCCAACCTGATGAAGGCTTATAAGGACGGAGACACACCTATTGTACACGGCAAGAAGGTCGTAGTAGTAGGTGGAGGAAACGTCGCTATGGATGCTGCACGTACGGCTCTTCGCCTTGGCGCTGAGGTCCATATCGTATACAGACGTAGCGAAAAAGAGCTTCCTGCAAGAGCAGAGGAAGTGCATCATGCAAAGGAAGAGGGTATAAAGTTCGACCTTCTCCAGAATCCGGTAGAGATCATTCCTGATGAAAAGGGTTGGGTAAAGGCTATCCGTGTAGTAAAGATGGAGCTTGGAGAGCCTGATGCTTCAGGCCGCAGGAGACCAGTACCTATTGATGGCAGCGAGTACGAGATAGACTGTGATACAGTGATCATGGCACTTGGAACATCGCCTAACCCTCTTATAGCCTCAACTACAAAGGGACTTGATACCAATCAGAGAGGCTGCATCATGGCAAAGGAAGAGGATGGTGAGACCTCGAAGACAGCCGTATATGCCGGAGGAGACGCAGTGACTGGAGCCGCTACAGTTATCCTTGCAATGGGAGCAGGAAAGGCAGCAGCGAAAGGAATTGATGCGTTTTTTAAAGGTCAGAGGTGAGAGGTGAGAGGTCAGAGGTGAGAGGCCATAAGGCTTTATGATTGCCATTGTCTGACTCCCTTCAATACTTTCTCGGATTATTTGGTCAACAGTAACCCTATATTCTCGAACCTCGTACCTCACACCTCATACTCTCTTGCAATCTTCTATAAACTGTAGTATAATGTCATAGTTGTGACTTACGACATGACATTTAATTTTCGGAGGTATATACGATGACAGTGTTAAAGTATCTGTTCATGGTTCTGTTCATCATCGTATCCATCGTTCTTACCATCATTATCATGATGCAGGAGGGAGAGGATGCAGGTCTTGGTTCACTAAGTGGACAGAGTCTTGATACGTACTGGAGCAAGAACAAGGGACGTTCCCGTGAGGGAGTGATCATCAAGGTCACAGCTGTTCTTGTAGCAGTATTTTTCGTATTAGCATTACTGCTTAATATGAGTTCATTTAAGATCTAAAAGAAAGGTCATCGCGTAAGCGGTGGCTTTTTTTCGTTTTGAGATGCTTGCACAGTCGGAATGGCAGGATATTTTATGACTAAGAAACAGAGATGGGAGGATCAGAAGGCAGCTCTTCTTTTGCTGATGACTGATCCAAATTACAGCCCTATGACAGAGGAAGAGCTGAAGCAGCTTCTTCTGATCGATGATGACAGTGAGCTTTGCAATGCCCTGTCGTCACTTATTGCTGAAAAGAAGATAAGGAAAAACAGCTCGGCTGCTTATGAGAGATGCGAGGAAAAGGAGACATTCATTACTGATGCCTTTTCCGATACAAAAGAAAAGCCCGGGGAGCCAGCTGATGGCATAGCCAGGACAGACGATGCCTTTGAGGAAGCCTTACCAGAGGATATGGAAGAGAGCCAGACGCAGACAGACAGATATCTGACAGGTGTTTTTTCCAGCAATATAAAGGGCTTCGGATTCGTAACGGTAGAAGGCTATGACGAGGATTTCTTTATACCTGAGAAGTATACACAGATGGCCTTCCATAAGGATACGGTCCGGATCGAGCCGCTCGGCACCGGAGGCAACGGACGGGATGAGGCCAAGGTTGTCGAGATAATCGGGCATGAATATACGGATGTAGTCGGGACCTTTGAGAAGTCATCGAGCTTCGGTTTCGTGGTGCCGGATGACAGACATCTGACAAGCGACATATTTATTGCTTCACAGAATGTAAACGGGGCACCTGATAATGCAAAGGTGGTCTGCCATATATCTGATTACGGCAGTGCCAATAAGAAGCCTTCGGGAGAGATCACAGAGGTCCTGGGAATAAAGGGAGATCCCGGTGTCGACATCCTTTCTATAGTAAAGGAAAACGATATACCTTCAGAGTTCCCGGAAAGGGTCCTTGCCGAGGCAAAGAAGGTTGCAGGCAGAGGCAGGGTCAGGAAGTCTGAGATAAGGGGCAGGGAGGATCTGCGTGATCTTCTGATGGTAACGATCGATGGTGATGATTCCAAGGATTTAGACGATGCAGTTTCCCTTACAATGGATGGAGACGACTTCATCCTGGGAGTCCATATAGCAGACGTGTCCAATTATGTGACAGAAGGCAGCGCGCTTGATGATGAGGCTCTTAATAGGTCGACCTCTGTATATCTTCCGGACAGGGTTATCCCTATGCTTCCTGTAGAGCTTTCGAACGGGATCTGCTCTCTGAACGAGGGAGAGGACAGGCTTGCTATGAGCTGCATGATGAGGATCGATGATACAGGGGCTATAAAGGAGCACAGGATCGTTGAGTCAGTGATCAGGTCTGACCACAGGATGACCTACAATGATGTAAACGGTATTCTAGAGGAGGATGACAGAAAACTTATCAGGAAATACAATGATGTAGTTCCTATGTTCAGACAGATGGAGGAGCTTGCCATAATCCTTCGTGGCAGGAGGACATTTCGCGGCTCACTTGATTTTGACTTCCCTGAGACAGTCGTTGTTCTAGATGAGAATGGGAATCCCAAGGAGATCCATCCATATTACAGAGGTGTGGCCCAGAGGATGATAGAGGACTTCATGCTTGCGGCAAATGAGACAGTTGCTAAGCATGCCTTTGATCATAAGCTTCCTTTCCTTTACCGTACACACGGTTTTCCGGATCCGGAGAAGCTTGGTACTCTTAAGTCATTTATAGGAGGATTCGGATATTCTCTTTCCGGGGATACAAATCAGATCCATCCTAAGGAGCTGCAGAAGCTTCTCGACAGGGTTTCCGGAAGCCCTGAGGAGAATCTGATCCAGACGCTTACTCTCCGCAGTATGCAGCAGGCGAGATATACAACTGACTGCAGCGGTCATTTCGGACTTGCGGCAGGCTATTACTGTCACTTTACTTCTCCGATAAGGAGATACCCTGATCTATTTATTCACAGGATACTAAAGCTTGAGATTCATGGTAAGCTTAAGAAAAAGAAAAGGGCAGAGCTTGCCGAGAAGCTTCCGGAGATCGCAGAACGCACGTCCGATCTTGAGAGACGGGCTGATGGTGCGGAAAGAGATGCCGTAAAGCTGAAGAAGGTCCAGTACATGATGCCTCACATAGGAGAGGAGTTTACAGGCAAGATCTCAGGTGTCACCTCCTGGGGACTCTATGTGGCCCTTCCGAATTCTATCGAGGGCATGATCCCGGTGAGGACCATGACAGATGATTTCTATGAGTTCTCGGAGGAGACCTATGAGCTTATTGGCAAGAGCTTCAACAGACATTATACGCTTGGCATGCCTCTTAGGGTAAAGCTTGTCGATGCCAATCCTACAGCCCGTACCATTGATTTTGAGCTGATAGACGATTTCTGCGGCTACAGGAAGACAGACAAGAAGCACGGATTTTCTTCTGCTCCGCACAAGGGCAGGCTCTCTGGCCAGGCAAGGAAGGCTCTTAAGAAGATTTCAGGAGGAAGCGCCAGATATGACAAAGGAAAAAACAGGAAGAAAAATCATCGCAACTAACCGTAAGGCCAGGCATGACTTTTTTCTGGACGAATATATTGAATGTGGGATAGCTCTTGTCGGTACAGAAGTCAAGAGCATGAGAAGCAACGGATGCTCATTGAAGGAGGCCTGGGTAAGGATCCAGAACGGTGAGGTATATATTTACCAGATGCATATTGCTCCGTATGAGAAGGGCAATATAATGAACAAGGATCCCTTAAGGCCCAGAAAGCTTCTTCTTCATAAGAGCGAGATCAGGAAGCTTTCCCAGAAGATAAAGGAAAAGGGATACACCTTAGTACCGGTGGAGGCCTATTTCAAGGATTCAAGGGTAAAGCTTGAGATAGCCCTCGCGCGAGGCAAGAAGCTCTATGACAAGAGGGCTGACATAGCAAAGCGGGATCAGGAGAGAGAAGCCGCCAGGGATTTCAAGGTCAGGAACCTCAAATAACTGTCGCTTGATATTTTATTGAAAAATCAGCCAAAATAAAAGGGATTATGAAGATTTTTAGTGGAAAATCCACCTATTTCCCTTTTATTTCTGCTCACAGGGTGGTATCATATAGACAGCTGAAGGGGTAGTAAAGGTCTCGACAGGGATCTTGAAGCTTTAGAAGCGAGCCGCAGGATGATGCGTCAAATCTCAAATTAAATTTAAACGCTGAAGATAACGATTTAGCATACGCTGCCTAAGGGCAACGAGTCGCCTGAATGTCCCCATGCATTCAGTCACCGGCTTCAAACACATGGGACACGGCATCCGCAAAGCTTTGAGCTGATGTACGTATCATGAAGCTACTGAAACCGGAAGGACGTGCTCTTCCGTCCGGCAGAGGGAATGCCAAACAGATCACTACGCTCGTAGAAGGAGAGTGAATAGGTTTTTGGACGCGGGTTCGACTCCCGCCTACTCCAGATTCAAGGGATTGCCGTAAATATCGGCAATCCCTTATTTTATTTGGAGATGCAACATTCGATACGATGGTATCCAAAAATCTTACCGACACAACTGAATCGGGAACTGTTCTGTTCAAAGCGGGGAATTTGATATGACATGGAGAAAAACTCTCACAAGGAGATTCGGGACATTCTATTTATAAAGGGGCTCCGGTCTTCCGGAACCCCTTAAATTTCACAATCCTTATTTCAAAGCGTAGTAATATGCAACTGAGCAGCCAGCTTCCTTATCGCTGATTCCGGCAGTCTGCTGATCCTTGAGATAAACGAGACAGTATGGTTTCCGGCCTGAAGCAGTTCAGTAGCAACTTCCATGTTTCTTTCATCACGGCCTTCTTTTAGGCCTTCTTTTCTTCCTTCTCTTCGCCCCTCATCTACAGCCTTTTCAATAGTTTTTTCCTGATCGTATTCAGTCAGTACCATCTTCATCACCTCGCTTCTGTTGTCAAGCAGGAATGGCTTTATCATATAGTCTTCCGGCATCTGATCAATGGCGGTATATACCGCTGTTCCAAGATCGTTCTTATCCTTCTGTAGCGTGCGAACCCTGTCTATAAACCAGGCATACTCACCCAGCGGTCTGCAGGCCTCCATCAGTTCCTTGTTCTTGCCATAGTTGATATTAAGCATGGTGACGAGGACCTCGATATCTCCGTCACCCTCATATGCATCACTAAGCCGAAGGACACTGCTCTCAGGCTTATCCCGCATGCCATTGTAAAAGCAGACACATCTGGGACTTGGGATCTTCGATCTATAATAAGGGGCTCCGGTCTTCCGGAACCCCTTAAATTTCACAATCCTTATTTCAAAGCGTAGTAATATGCAACTGAGCAGCCAGCTTCCTTATCGCTGATTCCGGCAGTCTGCTGATCCTTGAGATAAACGAGACCGTATGGTTTCCGTCCTGAAGCAGTTCAGTAGCAACCTCCATGTTTCTTTCTTCACGTCCTTCATCTCTTCCCTTTTCTATTCCCTTTTCTATTCCAATCTCAATCCCTTCGTCTACAGCCTTTTCAATAGTTTTTTCCTGATCGTATTCAGTCAGTATCATCTTCATCACCTCGCTTCTGTTGTCAAGCAGGAATGGCTTTATCATATAGTCTTCCGGCATCTGATCAATGGCGGTATATACCGCTGTTTCAAGATCGTTCTTATCCTTCTGTAGCGTACGAACCTTATCTATAAACCAGGCATACTCACGGAGCGGTCTGCAGGCCTCCATCAGTTCCTTGTTCTTGCCATAGTTGATATTAAGCATGGAGACGAGGACCTCGATATCTCCGTCACCCTCATATGCATCGCTAAGCCGAAGGACACTGCTCTCAGGCTCATCCCGCATGCCATTGTAAAAGCAGACACATCTGGGACTTGGGATCTTCTGGATCAGGCTGCTGTACTCATAGTAGCTGCTGCTTTTTATGTACTTATCATAGAGATCTCCTGAGTAAAGCAGGAATCTCATCGGCATATTCGGGTTGATGGTGCTCTGATGCTCCCACAGCTCCATATCTGAGCTTATGATAAAGGATACATCATTCTTCATCCCCATATACACTGCGTCCTCTATCGTATTGAAGCTTATAGCTTCCGGATCGGTATAAGCTGATCCACGGATAGCATTGTAAAGTGATAGCGTCCAGGCCTTGTTTGCCGGATTGCCAAAGATAAACTTAAAGAGTCTGTCCTTATACTCCCTGTTCACATCTGCCATATTCTCCTCCTGTAAAAAACTGTTTGCTTTTGTGACAGTTACTTTCTGTCTCTATTATATCAGCCGGATAGAGAAATTACTATATCGATCGATCATTTTTTTGCATATTTCCAAATGACTTTCCGTACTTTGTCAGTACAGCCCGAGCAGGAAGAATCGCATAGATCCGATAATCGGAATATTTACGCGCTGCTTTTACGATTTCAATTTTTTATGGGATCTGCCGGATGTAATCACAATATGGAATGCTCTGGATCGGCTGAAACTCCTTAGACTTGCAAGAAGTCTGTTAATCATTTGTCACCGGGTTATGGTTGCCAGACCCGAACATATATGCTATAATTCTTTTAGGATTGCGGTAAATATTTATATAGCCAGATGAGCAGTGGTGGTCAGAGCAGCATTTGAGCTCATATGAAAACAGGAAAGGTTTGAGAGCTCAGGGTACAGGGGCTGGCAGGCAAACTACTACACCCTAATCCCTACCCCCTATAGAAGGAATACTAATGACAGAAACAGCAGAGAAAAAGGAAAGATACATAGAGATCGCAGTTAGCAGAGCGGAAGATCGGGCTGATACGGAGGAGTCCTTATCAGAACTATCAAGGCTTTTGGAGACAGCAGGCGGAGAGTGTGTATATAAGGTCATACAGCAGCTGGAGCGTCCGGTGGCCGCTACATATATAGGAAGCGGTAAGATAGAGGAGCTGAGGAGCTTTATCGATGCATTCGAGGCGGACGGAGTGATAAGTGATGATGAGCTGACTCCGGCCCAGCTGGGAAATCTCGAGGCAGAGCTTCATGTCAAGGTGATAGACCGGACCATGCTGATACTTGATATATTTGCCAGACATGCGGTCAGCAGGGAGGGAAAGATCCAGGTCGAAATGGCCCAGCTTTCCTATAAGTCCAGCAGGCTGTCAGGAAGTGCAGGAAAGGCCATGTCGAGGCTTGGAGGAGGTATAGGAACAAGAGGACCGGGCGAGACCAAGCTTGAGACAGACAGGAGAAGAATCAGGAACCGTATAGCATCACTTAGGAAAGAACTTCGCGTGATGAAAAAGAACCGTGAGAATACCAGGAAGGCAAGGGAGAAAAACGGCCTTCCGGTATTTGCGATAGTGGGATATACGAATGCAGGGAAGTCAACACTGCTAAATGCCCTGACCGGGTCGGATGTATTGTCAGAGGATGCTTTATTTGCTACGCTTGATCCTACGACAAGACGGCTGGAGCTTGAGAATGGACTTACAGTTCTGCTTACCGATACGGTCGGATTCATAAGCAAGCTTCCCCATGATCTGATAGATGCCTTCCACTCTACGCTTGAGGAAGCTGGATATGCTGATTATATAATCCATGTCGTGGATTCATCGGATCAGAGGGCAGAGAAGAATATGCAGGTTGTAAAGGAGACATTAAGCGAGCTTGGCATCTCAGGGAAGCCGATAATAACAGTGTTTAATAAGTCCGATAAAGGCGGTGGTCCCCGCCCCTTGTCTGATCGGGTTGCGGATATCACACTGAGAGCCTCGGCAAGGACGGGAGAGGGTCTTGATACCTTAAGGGATGCGATAAAAAGGGTGGTTACAGAGGATATGGAGCTTGTCAGCAGGGTTTTCTCATATACCCAGGTGGCTGATCTTGAAAGACTTCGTGACAGAGGAAGGATAGTGAAGGAGGACTATCAGGAGGACGGGATCCATGTGGAGGCCCTGATCAGAAAATAATATAAATTCTATTGGAAAAGACTCCACGCTATGATATAATCAGATTATGGGTGGGCATGGAAAATGAGTAAGTAATGGAAGGAGGTTTCTGTAATGTCAGAAAACAAGTACGCAGGAACAAAGACTGAGAAGAATCTTCTCGAGGCCTTTGCAGGAGAATCCCAGGCGAGGAATAAGTATACTTATTTCGCATCAGTAGCCAAGAAGCAAGGATTCGAGCAGATAGCGGCTCTTTTCTTAAAGACTGCTGACAATGAAAAGGAACACGCCAAGCTCTGGTTCAAGGAGCTGGGAATGCTGGGAGACACAAAGGAGAATCTAAGCGCAGCGGCAGACGGAGAGAACTACGAGTGGACCGACATGTATGAAAGGATGGCCCGCGAGGCAGATGAAGAGGGATTTACTGAGCTGGCAGCGAAGTTTCGCGGAGTTGCAGCGATAGAGAAGACACACGAGGAACGTTACAGGAAGCTTCTGTCGAATGTCGAGGCAAAGCAGGTATTTGAGAAGAGCGAGGTAAAGGTCTGGGAGTGCCGTAACTGTGGACATATAGTAGTAGGGACCAAGGCTCCGGATGTATGCCCGGTATGTGCGCATCCTCAGTCATTCTTTGAGGTTCATGCTGAGAACTACTGATAGATCCTGACGGAATAGTATTTGAAAAGGAGAAATATATGTTATTCTATAAATGCGATTTATGCGGGAATTTCGTAACCTTCCTCACAGAGAAGACTCCAGTCACACCTGTATGCTGCGGTCAGCCTATGACAGAGATAAAGGCTAATACAACTGACGCAGCAGTAGAGAAGCATGTTCCGGTCGTGAAGACCGATGGCAATAAGATCACGGTTCAGGTCGGAGCTACAGCTCATCCGATGACAGAGGAGCATTATATCCAGTTCATCATCGTTGAGACAGAAAACGGCTACCAGAAGAAGGACCTCAAGCCGGGAGATGCTCCATGCGCAGAATTCGAGCTTGCAGATGGTGAGAAGGCTGTATGTGCTTATGCTTACTGCAATCTTCACGGACTCTGGAAAGCTGATATCTGAGAGGCTGTTAACTGACAAGCATAAGGGGCGCGCTGTTTAGGCGCGTTCTTTTTTTACAAAAAAGTTGAGAATGCTTTAAGTAAATGATAGAATGGAAATGTAACTTAAGGCTGCTAAGAAAACAGGAGGATGTATAATGATAGCAGTTATTGTTATTGTAATAGTACTGATACTATTGCTCGCAACCATAAGGATCGTTCCGGAGTCGAACGAGGTGATAGTAGAGAGGCTTGGAAAGTACAACAGGACGCTTCATGCCGGTATCAATCTGATGATACCTTTTATCGAGACCGCCAGATCGAGAGTGTCATTGAAGGAGGCAGTCCTTGATTTTCCGCCGCAGCCGGTTATCACTAAGGATAATGTCACGATGATGATTGATTCTGTGGTCTATATGAAGGTCTTTGATTCTATGCTCTACACCTACAAGATCATGAATCCAAGACAGGGAGTCGAGACTCTTTCGGCGACCACACTGAGAAACCTTGTCGGAGCTCTTACCTTTGATGAGACACTTACATCAAGGGATACGATCAATGCAAAGCTCCAGACAGAACTTGATGAGGCTACAGATGCCTGGGGGATAAAGATCACGAGAGTCGAGGTCAAGAATATCCAGCCTCCAAAGGATATCCAGGAGGTAATGACCAAGCAGATGAGAGCAGAGAGAGAGAAGAGGCAGGCGATCACAGAGGCAGAGGCACATAAGCAGTCAGTAGTTACCACAGCAGAGGGTGACAAGGCAGCCAAGGTACTTGCAGCCCAGGCAGAGGCAGAGGCGGCTGTCGCAAGGGCAGAGGGAGAAGCAAAGGCAATAGAGCTTCGTGCCAATGCAGAGGCAGCAGCACTTCGTACACTTACTGAGGCCAATGTTTCACCAGAGGTAATAAGACTTAAGAGCTTTGAGGCAATTCAGGGAGTTGCAAACGGAAATGCTACAAAGATCTTTATGCCTACAGAGCTTCTTGATGAGGTGTCGAGATCGGAGATACTCGGAGAAGGGATAAAGAGTGGATTCGCAGAGGCTGCACCTAAGATGGCAAGGCCCGCAGACTTAAGCGATAAGCATATGGATATCGCAAGGTCAGCCAGACCAGACAGCAGTATCCATAAGAAGGCAGCAGCTGCTTCCAGACTCATGCAGTACGAGGAGGAAAGCAGAGACACAAAGGAAACCGGTAATTACTAATGGATTTTCTCAATGATATAAAGGAAAAGATAATTGTTTCGGATGGAGCCATGGGGACCTATTATAAGGCTCTCTACCCTGATGATAATGGAATAGTCGAGAGGGCGGTGCTCTCTCATCCGGAGAGGATAGAGGATATCCACAGGAGATATATAAAGGCAGGGGCATCCTTCATAAGGACCGACAGCTTCGCCTGTGCAGGACCATTCATTTCCTCATCCGGCGAGGCAGCAGAGATAGCCAGAGCTTCATACAGGATAGCAAGGAAGGCAGCAGGCAGCTGCTATGTGGCAGCTGATATAGGTACCATATTCGATCCTGCAATGGAGGGAAGTCTGCTTTCCGATATAAGGCCTGTAATAGATGCATTTCTGTCAGAGGGAGCTGAAATCTTTGATTTCGAGACCCAGACCCAGACAGAAGGACTCTCAGAGATCTTTTCCTATATCAGAGAGAAGAAAAGAGAGGCCATAATCCTTGTTTCATTTTCTATAAATAAAGCAGGGATGACAACAGGCGGCCTCTCGGTAGACAACATAATGCGTTACTGCGCAGAAGAAGAAAATATAGACGGATACGGCTTCAACTGCGGGGTCGGTCCGTCCCATATGGCTTCTATCATTGAGAGGGCGCATTTCTATTGCGATAAGCCTTTTATTGTCATGCCAAATGCCGGATATCCATATACATTAAGAGGCCGGCAGATATACAGAGGCGATAAGGAGATCTTTTCAGACAAGCTGGGAATCATCGTAAAAAGCGGAGCAGCACTTATAGGAGGCTGCTGCGGAACCGATCCTGATTTCATCAGCAGGATAAGCGAGAAATTTGGCCATAGTGCCCTGTATCCAAAGCAGATAATGGAGCTTTCCGGTAAAAAGAAAAGGACCCGTTCCTCATTCTATAAAAAGCTTATCGCAGGAGAAAAGCCTATAATAGTAGAACTTGATCCACCATTCGGAAGCGATATTTCAAAGGTCATGAAATCGGCACAGAGGCTTTCGGATGCGGGGATAGATATGATCACTCTTTCTGATTCCCCTATGGGAAGAAGCAGGATGGATCCTATGCTCCTAGGCACACTGATGCAGCAGCAGTGCGGAGTGGATGTGATGCCGCATGTAGCCTGCCGTGACAGGAATATAATAGGACTGCGCGGGGGCCTGCTTGGAAGCTATGCAGCCGGGATCAGACATTTTCTTATGGTTACAGGAGATCCGGTGCCGGCGGCCGACAGGAATCAGATCACACCTGTATTCGATTACAATTCGATCAGATTCATGAATATGGCAAGGCTTTTAAATGATGAAGAGTTTTCCAACGACAGGATCATATATGGGGGTGCGCTTAACTATCATGGCAGGAATCCGGATGCGATAGCTAAGCGCATGGGACTGAAAATAGAGCAGGGAGCCTCATTTTTCCTGACCCAGCCGGTCTACGGAGCTGATGATGCGAGAAGGATAGCCTATCTGAAGGAAAAGACAGGGGCAAGGATTCTTTGTGGACTTATGCCTCTCGTAAGCTATAGGAATGCTCTTTTCATGTCGACAGAGATGCCTGGTATCCATGTGCCGGATGAGATAGTAGGCAGATATTCAGCCGATATGACAAGAGAGGAGGCGGAGGAAACCGCCAGAGAGGTGACTCTTGACATCTGTGACCAGATAAGGGATGTGACAGACGGCTATTACTTCATGGTTCCATTCAACAGGGTCTCGCTTATATGCAGCATAATAAATGAGATAAGAGACAGATATTTCTGACAGGGAAAGCAGGTTATATGACTATCGCAGAATTTAAGAACTTATTTGAAGAAGGTCGTCCGGTCTACCTTGACGGTGCAGTCGGGACCAATATGATGAAGGCAGGTATGCCTATGGGAGTCTGCCCTGAGAAATGGCTTGTGGACAATCCTCTGCCGATAGGAGAGCTGCAGAAGGCATATGTGGATGCAGGAAGCGACATAGTCCTTGCGCCGACCTTTGCTGCAAACAGGATTAAGCTCCAGGAATACTCCCTTTCCGATCAGGTAGATCTTATAAACAGGACTCTGGCAGAGAATACCAGAAAGGCCACAGGAGGACGCTGCCTTGTGGCTGGTGATATGACCATGACAGGCCAGCAGCTTGCACCTATTGGAGAGCTTGATTTCGAGGAGCTTGTAGATGTATACAAGCAGCAGGCCAAAGCTCTTATTGAGGGAGGCGTAGATCTTTTTTTCATAGAGACGATGATGAGCCTGCAGGAAACCAGGGCAGCTCTTATTGCTGTAAAGGAGATAGCTGCCGAAATACCGGCTATCACTTCCCTGACCTTCAATGAGGATGGAAAGACACTGTTCGGATCATCTCCGTCAAATGCAATAGTCGTGCTCCAGTCACTAGGAGCTGATGCAGTAGGACTTAACTGCTCTACCGGACCTGACAAGATGGTCCCTCTTATAGAGGAGATGAGACGCTATGCGACTGTCCCTATAATAGCGAAACCAAATGCAGGCCTTCCTGAGCTTATTGATCAGAATACTGTCTACAGGATGACACCGGATGAGTTCGCGGCCGATATGGAAAAGCTTGTAGAGGCCGGAGCAGCTGTGATCGGAGGATGCTGCGGTACTACGCCAGAACATATAAGAGCAATGGTCGATAAGACCAGACAGATGAGGATACTGCCACCGGATCCAGTCTGCAGGAGAGTCATCTCATCAGAGAGAAAGGTCCAGGAAATAGATCCTGACGGGAATTTTCTCGTGATCGGAGAAAGGATCAATCCTACAGGCAAGAAGAAGCTTCAGGAAGAGCTTAGGGCAGGCTCTCTTGATATGGTAAATGACTTCGCCAGAAGTCAGGAGGAGAACGGGGCCGATATACTCGATGTAAATATGGGGACCAACGGTATCGATGAGAAGGAGATGATGCTTAGGGCTATAGACGAGGTGACATTTGCCTCAGATCTTCCTCTCTGCATAGATACCAGCTATCCAGAGGTCATGGAGGCAGCTCTTCGAAGATATCCGGGAAGGGCTCTTATCAACTCCATATCAGGAGAGGAGGAGAGAATGGAGGCCATGCTTCCTATAGCAAGGAAGTACGGAGCCATGTTTATCATTCTGCCTCTTTCATCTGAGGGATTGCCGAAGACACTTGAGGAAAAGCATGCAAACCTCGAGCGGGTGCTTGCTGCTGTTAAGGAGGCGGGCATGTCTTGGGACAGATGTGTGGTAGATGTCCTTACCGCGACAGTCGGGGCCGATCAGGAAAGCGCGATCAAGTGCTTTTCTACAATGGATTACTGCAGGAAAAAGGGCATACCTACAGTCTGCGGACTGTCCAACATATCATTCGGTATGCCTGAGAGAGCCTTTGTGAATACGGCCTTCCTTAATATGGCGATATCACATGGCCTTGCAATGGCAATAGCGAACCCTTCACAGAAGCTTCTTATGCTTACGGCAAAGGCTGCAGATATGCTTCTTTGCAGAAGAAATGCTACAGAAAACTATATAAAGACAGCACAGGAGGCTGACGTCGCTATAACCGGAAAGGAAAGCGCAGGGGCAGGGAAGGAAAAGGACAGTCAGGAGAAGCTTGATCCTGTGATGGAGGCAGTGGTAAAAGGAGATACCTCACATATAGAGGCTTTGGTAAAAAAAGAGGTTTCCGACGGCAGGAGTGCTAAGGATATCCTCGATAAGGATCTGATTCCCGGCATCAATATGGTAGGAAAGCTCTATGAGGAAAAGAAATATTTCCTTCCTCAGATGATATCCGGAGCCAACGCTATGGAAAAGGGAGTCGCAGTGCTTGAGCCTCTTATGAAGGAGGCAGCAGGCGGACAGACAAAGGAGACCATCTGCTGCGCTACCGTCGAGGGTGATATCCATGACATAGGGAAGAATCTGGTCGTCCTGATGCTTAAGAACTACGGCTACAATGTGATAGATCTGGGAAAGGATGTCCCGGCAGAGGAAATAATAGATTCAGCAATAGAGAACAAGGCATCTGTGATAGGTCTCTCGGCGCTTATGACAACCACAATGGTCCATATGAAGGAGGTCGTAGAGCTTAAGAATGAGAAGTATCCATCATGCAAGGTGGTCATAGGAGGAGCCTGCATAACACCGTCATATTCGGATGAGATAGGGGCGGACGGCTATTCATCTGATGCGGCAGAGTGCGTGAAGCTTGTCGGAAGGTTACTGTCGTAAGCTTACTGTATCGGATAAAGAACACCCGATTGTTGGAAAAAACATTGAATTTTATTTATGAAAATACTACACTTATTAAGGATAACGTAACGGCGTAAGGCCGTTTCTTTATGCCTTCGGGCTTAAGGAAAGTTATGACAAGTATAGTATAGGAGGAACACAGACACATGATCAAGAGATCAATGAAGACCATGGATGGAAACCATGCTGCCGCTCATGCATCCTATGCATTCACAGATGTAGCAGCCATCTATCCTATCACACCTTCGTCTGTAATGGCTGAGGCCACAGATGAATGGGCAACTGCCGGCCGTAAGAATATTTTCGGACAGACAGTTCAGATCACAGAGATGCAGTCTGAGGCCGGAGCAGCAGGAGCTGTTCACGGATCACTTGCAGCAGGAGCACTTACAACCACATTTACAGCATCACAGGGACTTCTCCTTATGATCCCTAACCTGTACAAGATCGCAGGTGAAGGACTTCCGGGAGTATTCAATGTATCAGCTCGTTGCGTGGCTTCACACGCTCTGAATATCTTCGGTGATCATTCAGATGTTTATGCCTGCCGTCAGACAGGTGTCGCAATGCTTTGCGAGTCATCAGTCCAGGAGGTCATGGATCTCACGCCTGTTGCTCACCTTGCTGCACTTGAGGGACATGTACCATTCATCAACTTCTTCGATGGATTCCGTACATCTCATGAGATCCAGAAGATCGAGACATGGGATTACAAAGATCTCGCAGATATGCTTGATATGAAGCAGGTAGAGGCATTCAGAGAGAATGCTCTTAACCCTGAGCACCCAAGAGAAATGGGAAGCGCTCAGAACCCTGATCTTTTCTTCCAGACACGTGAGGCTTGCAACAGCGCTTATGACGCTCTTCCAGCTATCGTCACCAAGTACATGGACAAGATCAACGAGAAGATCGGAACAGACTACAAGCTCTTCAACTACTATGGAGATCCGGATGCAGAGAGCGTTATCATCGCTATGGGATCAGTCAACGAGACCATTGATGAGACAATCGATTATCTCCGCAAGGAAGGTGAGAAGGTCGGCGTAGTAAAGGTAAGGCTTTATCGTCCGTTCGTAAAGGAAGCTCTCCTTTCAGTAATCCCTAAGTCAGTCAAGAGGATCTCAGTTCTTGACAGGACAAAGGAGCCGGGTTCAATCGGTGAGCCTCTTTACCTTGATGTTGTAGCAGCCCTCAAGGGTTCAGAGTTCGAGAGCGTTCCAGTTTACACTGGTCGTTATGGACTTGGATCAAAGGATACTACACCAGGACAGATTATCGCTGTATTCAGAAATACAGAGAAGCCAAGATTTACTATCGGTATCACAGATGATGTAACAAACCTTTCACTTGAGGTCAAGGAGAACCCTGTTACTACACCAGAGGGAACCACGAACTGCAAGTTCTGGGGACTTGGAGCCGATGGTACAGTCGGAGCCAACAAGAACTCCATCAAGATCATCGGTGACAATACCGACATGTATGCACAGGCATACTTCGATTATGATTCAAAGAAGTCCGGTGGTGTTACTATTTCACACCTTCGTTTCGGACATCAGCCTATCAGATCCACATATCTGATCTCACAGGCTAACTTCGTAGCATGTCACTGCACAGCATACATCTACAAGTACAATATGGTTCAGGATCTTGTTCCTGGCGGTACTTTCCTGTTCAATACACAGTGGAGCGAGGATGAGCTCGATGAGAAGCTTCCTGGACAGGTAAAGAGATACATAGCAGAGAACAACATCAACTTCTACATCATCGACGGTGTCAAGATCGGTAAGGAGATCGGACTTGGAAAGCGTATCAATACTGTCCTTCAGTCAGCATTCTTCTCACTGACAAAGCTGATCCCTGAGGAGCAGGTAATAAAGCTCATGAAGGATGCAGCAAAGGCTTCATACGCTCGTAAGGGTGATGACATCGTAAAGATGAACTGGGATGCCATCGATGCAGGTGCCACCGCTTATCACAAGGTTAACGTACCTGAGAGCTGGAAGAACTGCAAGGATGATGACCTTTCAGTTGCTGTTAAGGGCGACAGAGCAGATGCTGTTGAATTCGTAAAGGAAATCCAGCAGAAGGTTAACGCTCAGCAGGGTAACACAATCCCTGTATCAGTAGTAAAGAAATATGCAGATGGTTCAACACCTTCAGGAACAGCTGCATTCGAGAAGCGTGGAGTTGCAACAGACGTACCTGTATGGGATGTCACAAAGTGTATCCAGTGTAACCAGTGTTCACTTGTATGCCCTCACGCAGCTATCCGTCCGGTAGCTATGACAGCCGATGAGGCTTCAAAGGCTCCGGAAGGAATGAAGATGAAGGATATGACAGGCATGGACGGATACAAGTTCGCTATCAATGTATCCGCATTCGACTGCACAGGCTGCGGCTCATGCTCAAATGTCTGCCCTGTCAGCGCTCTTACAATGTCTCCGTTCGAGGAGAACGAGGGAGAGCAGGCCTTCTTCGATTATGCGGTATCACTTCCTGAGAAGGAAGATATAGTTGATAAGTTCAAGGTTACATCTGTAAAGGGTTCACAGTTCAAGAAGCCTCTTCTTGAGTTCTCAGGCGCATGCGGCGGCTGCGGTGAGACACCTTATGCTAAGCTTATCACACAGCTCTTCGGTGACAGAATGTATGTAGCAAACGCAACAGGATGCTCATCTATCTGGGGTAACTCTTCACCATCTACTCCTTACACTGTAAATGACGAGGGTAAGGGTGTTGCATGGTCCAACTCACTGTTTGAGGATGCTGCAGAGTTCGGTTATGGTATGCTTCTTGCTCAGAGAGCTATCCGTGACAGATTAAAGAGACAGCTCGATGACATGAACGCCACAGGCTCTCTTGCAGACGCTATCAAGGAGTGGAACGATACATTCGCAAGCGGAATCCTTAATGGACCTGCTACCGATAAGCTCGTAGCTGAGCTTGAGAAGGATGGAAGCGAGGCTGCAAAGGCAGTTCTTGCTGAGAAGGATTTCCTTTCCAAGAAGTCACAGTGGGTATTCGGTGGTGACGGCTGGGCCTATGATATCGGATATGGCGGTCTCGATCATGTAATTGCTTCCGGCAAGGATATCAATATCATGGTTTACGACACCGAGGTTTATTCAAATACAGGTGGTCAGTCTTCTAAGTCTACACCTTGCGGTGCTACAGCTCAGTTCGCTGCAGGCGGAAAGGACACAAAGAAGAAGGATCTCGCAGGCATGGCTATGTCATATGGCTATGTATATGTAGCTCAGATCGCCATGGGCGCAAACATGGCTCAGGCAGTAAAGGCTATCGCTGAGGCTGAGGCTTATCCAGGCCCTTCACTGATCATCGCTTATGCTCCATGTATCAACCATGGTATCAAGAAGGGCATGAGCAAGGCTATGACAGAGGAGAAGCTTGCGGTTGAGGCAGGTTACTGGTTCAACTTCCGTTTCAACCCTGAGCTTGCCAAGGAAGGCAAGGATGCATTCTCACTCGATTCCAAGGCTCCTACAGGAGACTATCAGGAATTCCTTAAGGGCGAGAACAGATACGCAGCACTTGCTAAGTTCAATCCTAACAAGGCAGCTAAGCTCTTCGCTGAGTCTGAGGAAGAGTCGAAGGAACACTATAAGTACCTTACAAAGATGGTAGATCTTTACAAGGCAGAGTAATTTCTTCACAGAATATAAATAAGGGCGGTGCCGGAAACGGCACCGCTTTTTTATTGAAATTTCTATTGCAACCGATAAAATGAAATGGTACAATATATAGAGATTTTATAAAGAACCTGAACTAGAAGTGCGAAATGGTGATAACTGATACCGGGAAGAAGAGAGTCAGTTATCTGATATCAACCTGCTTGAGAGAGGATATAGCTGGAGAAGTTATGAGTTTTTTTAAAAAAGTAAACGATAATGAAGACAGATCAGTATCGGAGAGTTCCAAAAGCAATACAACATCATTTTCAGATGTCAATACAGAGATCTCAGATCTGGACAGCTTACTAGATAAAGTACTGGCGGAGAAAAAGGCTGACAGTCGCAGACTATCATCTGATGATGAGATAAAGAGTGTAAAGGCATCCGATCTGCTTAAGGGGCATTCTTCTTCAGAGCCTGAGGAAGAAGAGCGACAGATCATTCTGAATCAGGATGATGATTATCCTGATCAGGAGACTTGGAATACAGATGATAAGACTTCATCCGATCCTGCTGCAGATTATGAGACCTCGACGGAGCCTGATACAGACTATGAGACTTCATCGGAAGCTGCTTTAGACTATGAGCCTTCAACGGAAACTGGTACAGACTATAATTATGAGCCCAAGACGGATGACTCATTTGATGATTCCGATCTTATGGGGACTGATGATTCCGATCATAATGAAACCGAATCTATTCTTGAGCAGGATAGTGGATACAAGGATAATAGTGCAGCAGACCTTCTCGGAGAGAAAAAGGCAGACAGAGGCCATGCAGCAAGCATCCTTTCTTCAGAGACACCATATGAGGACTCAGTAGAGGATTCCGTTAACGAAGCTTTTGATGGGGAAGAGGAAGAAGCAGAGGATCAGGAGGACTTTACAGCGCCATTCTCATCCTATACGGAGCCTGATCAGGATACTGAGGAGAAGTTCGATTATCAGGGCTCTTCATCTGATAAGACAGAGGATGCACTGCTACAGCAGATCGATGCCTTCAGGGATAAGGCAGTAAGGCTTTCAGGTCTTATCGATGCCAATCAGAAGAAGGTCGTATCCTTAGAGACCGAGGTCAGAAAGAAGGAAAACCAGATCTCCGATAAGGAGAAAAGAATAGCCGCCCTTCAGGACGAGCTGGTAAAGAAGCAGCAGGAGGCTGACTCTCTCGTCACTACTGTGGAAAGCCAGGTTGACAGAATGCTTAGCTCAGTTAAGAAGGAGGTAGCAGGACTTGGCGGAGGACTTTCGAGTCAGATCAGCAGAGAAAATAAAGAGGAATCGGCAAAGATTGCCGGAGTGATGGATAAGGTTAATTCATCAGTTACAGAGATCAAGGATTATCTGGCAAAGGCATCAGAGGACAAGAGCCTTCAGGAGATGAAGGAGGAGCTCTCAGAGAAGATCCATTCCGAAAATGTCAAGGTCTACAGGAATATTTCAGATACAATGAAGGAGATGGACCACAGTGAGCAGCTTGATATTTCGATCGATGAGAAATACCATTCACTGAAGGGACGCTTCGGAGTGCTTCTTATCGTTGCGATCTTAAATCTCGGAATCTCGGCCGTTCTGATACTTATGAAGATAGGTATATTACCTGAAAATATTTTAAATATATTTGGAATCTGAATTGATGGAAAAGCTTAAGAGAAAGCGCCCGGTATGGGTTATAGGTCATAAGAATCCTGATACGGATTCGATCTGTGCAGCGATAGCCTACGCGAATCTGAAGAATCAGACGGAGGAGGGAGATTTCGTACCCAAAAAGGCGGGGCCGATAAACGAAGAGACAAGATATGTCCTGAACAAGTTCCATGTAAGCGAGCCTGATACAGTAAGGAGCGTAGGGACCCAGATAAAGGACATGGATTACAGAAGAACAGAAGGAGTAAATGAGCATCTGTCGCTTAAGAAGGCCTGGGCCCTTATGAGACAGCTCGATGTAGTCACTCTTCCTGTGGTAAGGCCTGACGGCAGGCTCCTTGGCGTTATCGTAAATGGCGATATCGCCTATTCTTATATGGACGTATATGATAACAGGGAGTTAGGACGTGCCAGGACCCAGTACAAGAATATAATAGAGACATTAAACGGCCGTCTGGTCTGCGGCAATCCACACGCCTATTTTAATCATGGCAAGGTCGTCGTAGCATCAGGAGATGTTGAGACTATAAGGACTGAGGTCGATGGAGATGACCTTGTCATTCTTGGAAATGTCCTTGACAGTCAGAAGGCAGTCCTTGAGGAGATACCTGGCTGCATGATAGTGACAGGTGTCAAGGAGGTAGATCCTCAGATAGTAAAGACAGCAGAGGCCATAGACTGCGTGCTGATAACGACGGAATATGACAGCTTCACCACGGCCAGACTTATAAACCAGAGCATTCCTATTCGTTATTTCATGACAAAGGAAAATCTGATAACCTTCGATGAGACTGATTATCTGGATGAGGTCACAAAGGTCATAGGTAAGGTCAGACATCGTGATTTCCCTATACTTGATGCGCATCAGAGATATATAGGTATGTTCTCCAGAAGGAATCTTTTGAATCCCGAGAAAAAGCGGGTAATCCTTGTCGATCACAACGAAAAGAGTCAGGCAGTGGATGGAATTGCCGAGGCAGATATACTGGAGATAGTCGATCATCATAAGATTGGATCACTTGAGACCATATCGCCTATCTTTTTCAGGAATATGCCGCTTGGATGCTGCTCTACTATAATCTATCAGATGTATCAGGAAAGAGGAGTAAAGGTCAATCCTCAGATGGCAGGCCTTATGCTGTCGGCTATACTTTCCGATACATTGATGTTTCGGTCTCCGACATGTACAGATACCGACAGGGCTGCAGCCGCTGAGCTTGCAAAAATAGCAGGAGTCGATATCAAGCAGCATGCCATGGCTATGTTCGAGGCCGGCAGCAATTTCGCCAGCAAGACTATATCTGAGATCTTCTATCAGGATTTCAAGACCTTTTCACAGGGAGATATAGACTTCGGAGTATCACAGATCTCTGCGGTTTCAGACAAGCAGCTTAATGATATCAGGAAAAATCTGCCTGACTATATGAAGCAGGTTCTTTCGGACCGTAATCTGAACCAGGTATATGTGATGCTTACAAATATCTTAGACCAGTCGTCCAGACTGATCTGTGCCGGGGAGGGTGCGGATGTTACAGTAAAGGATGCTTTTCCAGGCAGAGAGGCGCTTTCTGATACGGCCGGAAGCTATATTTTCCTTCCGGGAGTAGTATCGAGAAAGAAGCAGGTCATTCCGGCGCTTATTCAGGCTATGGAAGAGCAGTGATGCAGGAGCATGACGGAGGAGAAATGATCAGCTGGTATAAGGAGTATCATATAGACGATATATGCATACTTATCTGTGAAAAAAATGATCTTACCTCGCAGGAGGTAGAGGAGACAGAGCCGATGATGAAGCCATACAGAAATCGCAGTGAAAGCTGGGATTACCGGAGCGCCTCGGCTCTTGTATATGCGATCTTTAATATTTATCATATCCCGCTTGAGCTGTACAGGGAGACCGGTGAGGGGAGACCTTTTTTAGCTGGCGGAAGAGGGGATATTTCTATCAGTCATAGCGGCAATTTCACAGCTCTGGCTTTCACAAGTGATTCATCAAAAAGCATAGGAATAGATATCGAGGAGATAGAGCGGGCCTTTAAAAAGGATGTAAGCAGGCTTGCCGACAGGTTTTTTTCAGAGGAAGAATATCTGGCCGTAAGGAAAAGCCATGCACCTATCCTGAAATTTCTCGAGCTCTGGACCAGGAAAGAGGCGCTTATGAAGTCGCTTAGGATCCCCTTATCAAGGCTTCTTAAGGAAGAAAAGACGGTTCTGTCAGAATGGACGGCCGGGAGACTTGTGGTAAAAAAGCTTTTTGAACAGGACCAATTCAGTGATAAGGTGGTTGGGAGCCTGTGCTATTACGAAATGTAATCTTTGCCCCAGAAAAGCTGTGTATATGATTGGCTATGGTTTATTATCAGAAACGCTTTTCAGTGGCTTAACTGTTTATTACAGCACTCTGTGACCGCAAGCGGTCATAAGGCCATGACTTGATGAACCTGCTGTAATAAATATTAAAGTTGAATGAAATTCACCGTATACTTGAAAAAAACTCTTGACATGAGAAAAAAGAGTGATAGAATGTAGACATCGAAAGAAAGGAAACTCAGATGCAGAAGGTTTTATCAATTCTGGTTGAGAATACTCCCGGACTGTTAAGCCATGTTTCGGGACTGTTTTCAAGAAGAGGTTACAATATCGATTCCTTTTCCTCAGGAGTTACTGCTGATCCCAGATATACAAGGATCACTATCGTGACTCACGGAGATGATATGATATTGGAGCAGATTGAGAAGCAGGTAGCCAAGCTTTGTGATGTGGTGGATATCAAGACCTTAGAGCCTAAGGATTCAGTCACAAGAGAACTCATGCTGGTAAAGATATCAGCAAGGGATACTGACAGACAGTCAGTGCTTTCTATCTGTGAGATCTTCCACGGCAAGTGTGTCGATGTGACCAAGGATTCAATGGTTATCGAGGTCACAGGTAAGGCAGACAAGCTTGACAGCTTCCTCGATATGCTGGAGGATTATGAGATACTGGAGCTGGCCCGTACCGGACTCACGGGACTCACCCGTGGCACTAAGGACGTGGTCATGCTTGACGAGGATGGTAAGAGGCGCTCCTTGTAGCACCATTCCATATATTTTATCAATCACTTTTAAGGAGGACTTTTTTATGTCAGAAGCAAAGATCTTTTACCAGCAGGACTGTGATATGTCATATCTTCAGGGTAAGAAGATTGCTATCATCGGCTATGGCAGCCAGGGACATGCTCATGCGTTAAACCTGAAGGATTCAGGATGCGACGTAGTAGTTGGTCTCTATGAGGGTTCCAAGTCAAAGGCAAAGGCCGAGAAGCAGGGACTTAAGGTCCTTACTACTCCGGAAGCAGCAAAGTGGGCTGACATCATCATGATCCTGACACCGGATGAGAAGCAGGCTGACATGTATAAGCAGGATATCGAGCCGAACCTTGAAGCAGGAAATATGCTTATGTTCGCTCATGGATTCAACATCCATTACAGCTGTATCGTTCCACCTGCAGATGTAGATGTGGCAATGATAGCTCCAAAGGCACCAGGACATACAGTAAGGAGTGAGTATCAGGCTGGAAAGGGAACACCTTGCCTTATCGCAGTACAGCAGGATGCAACTGGAAAGGCCTGGGACATCGCAAGAGCTTACGGCGCAGGAATCGGTGGAGCTCGTGCAGGACTTCTTGAGACAACCTTCCGTACAGAGACAGAGACAGACCTCTTTGGTGAGCAGGCAGTTCTTTGTGGCGGCGTTTGCAAGCTGATGCAGACAGGATTCGAGGTTCTCTGCGAGGCAGGTTATGATCCTAGAAACGCATACTTCGAGTGTATCCACGAGATGAAGCTGATCGTAGATCTGATCTATCAGTCAGGATTCCAGGGCATGAGATACTCTATCTCAAATACAGCTGAGTATGGTGACTATGTATCAGGACCTCGTATCATCACAGAGGACGTTAAGAAGAACATGAAAGCAGTTCTTTCAGACATTCAGGACGGAACCTTCGCTAAGGACTTCCTTCTTGACATGAGCCCGGCAGGACGTCAGGTACACTTCAAGATGCTGCGTCAGAAGAACTCAGAGCATCCTTCAGAGAAGATCGGCGAGCAGATCAGAAAGCTTTACAGCTGGAACGACGGCGAGGACAAGCTGATCAACAACTAATACGGTTATTTAGGATCGTGATTTTTATTCGCTCCGCAGGGCAGCAATGCCTTGCGGGGTGATTTTTTTAGAGAGGAGAAGGCCAGATGGATAATTTCTCAAAAAAACTGATAATTTTCGTTTTAGTTACTGTGCTTGCTGCCGGACTTGTCATGCAAAGTGGCTGTGTGGCAGAGGCCGGTAGCCGCTATTATGGAGCCCTTAAGGTCAGTGGAAAGCATCTTTGCGATAAAAATGGCAAGACAGTCCAGCTTCGCGGTGTAAGCACTCACGGTATCAATTTCAACAGCGATGACGGACAAATCTCGTTTGGTGATTATGTGAATGATAAGGCATTTAAAACACTTAAGAAATCTTTTCATGCAAATGTGGTCCGTATAGCCATGTACAGTGATGAATGGGGCGGCTACTGCGATCGGAATGCCGACAGAAAGAAGCTTCTTGCTACGATAGACAGAGGAGTTAAGGCGGCAGCAGCCAATGATATGTATGTGATCATCGACTGGCATGTGCTTAATGTACATCCGAATCCGCTCGATCATAAAAAGGCAGCAAAAAGTTTTTTCAACAAGGTTTCAAAAAAATATAGTAAATATGCCAACGTGATCTATGAGATCTGTAACGAGCCGAACAGCGGGACATCCTGGAAGGACATAAAGAAGTACGCATCGCAAGTGATCCCAGTCATAAGGAAAAATGCGCCCAAGAGCGTTATCATAGTAGGTACTCCTACCTGGTCGCAGGATGTGGACATAGCCGCATCAGATCCGCTCAAATATAAAAATGTCCTATATGCCTTCCATTTCTATGCCAATACACACAGAGATGATATGAGAAAAAAGCTGTCTGACGCCTACGATAAGGGCCTTCCTGTTTTTGTATCAGAGTATGGGACCTGTGATGCCTCAGGAAACGGCGGCTTTAATAAGCAGGAGTCGGATAAATGGATAAAGCTTCTTGACAGGCTTCATATCAGCTATGTCAACTGGAGTCTCTGCAACAAGAATGAGACAGCCTCTATAATAAAGAGCTCCTGCAAAAAGACCTCTGGCTGGAAGACCTCTGACCTTACCCAGTCAGGAAAGTGGCTGAAAAAGACCTTGAACAGCAGATGAGCATAAGCTGGATTTTTTTATGATGAATTGTTATAATATGATCTGTTACGTTAAAACGATAAAAAGATAATATCTGTATCTTTTGGAAAGGAAAAGTATAATTATGGGAATGACTATGACACAGAAGATCCTCGCAAGGCATGCGGGGCTTGATTCTGTCAGTGCCGGAGAGCTGATCGAGGCAGATCTGGATCTCGTGCTCGGAAATGATATCACGTCTCCTGTGGCTATTCATCAGATGAAGAAGCTCAAGAATCAGGAGGTGTTCGACAAGGATAAGATAGCCCTTGTAATGGATCATTTCGTTCCCAATAAGGATATCAAGAGCGCAGAGCATGTAAAGGAGGTAAGGGAGTTTGCCTGTGAGAAGTGCATCTCCAATTACTATGATGTAGGAGAGATGGGAATAGAGCATGCCCTGCTGCCAGAGAAGGGACTTGTAGTAGCCGGGGATGCAGTGATAGGAGCAGACTCCCATACCTGTACCTACGGTGCTCTCGGAGCCTTCTCTACAGGAGTGGGCTCTACCGATATGGCAGCCGGAATGGCAACAGGCAAGGCCTGGTTCAAGGTACCATCAGCAATAAAGTTCATCCTGGTAGGAAAGCCGGCTCCATTCATCAGCGGAAAGGATGTGATCCTCCATATCATAGGGATGATAGGAGTAGACGGAGCCCTTTACCAGTCGATGGAGTTTACCGGAGATGGAGTCGCAGCTCTTTCAATGGATGACAGATTTACAATAGCCAATATGGCAATAGAGGCCGGCGGCAAAAACGGTATATTCCCTGTCGATGACAGGACACTTGAGTATATAAAGGAACATTCCGACAGGAAGCCAGTGATCTACGACGCAGATCCTGATGCAGAGTATACAAAAGAGTATACTATAGATCTGAGCAAGCTCCGTCCTACAGTTTCCTTCCCTCATCTGCCTGAGAATACAAGGACAGTGGATGAGGCCGGTGATGTGGAGATAGATCAGGTAGTGATCGGTTCATGTACAAATGGCCGCCTGTCTGACCTTCGGATAGCAGCAGAGATCTTAAAGGGCAGAAAGGTAAAGAAGGGACTTCGTGTGATAGTTATCCCTGCTACACAGAAGGTATATCTCGATGCAATGGAGGCAGGATATATAAGGACATTTATAGAGGCAGGAGCAGTCGTTTCAACACCTACCTGCGGTCCATGCCTCGGAGGCTATATGGGGATCTTAGCAAGCGGTGAGAGATGTGTCTCGACAACGAACAGGAACTTCATCGGAAGGATGGGAGCTACCGATTCGGAAATCTATCTCGCATCTCCGGCAGTTGCGGCAGCAAGCGCTATCACAGGACATATCACGGATCCGGCAACGATAGCATGATCAGGGTGATAAAGAAAGGAAACATATGAAATCAGCAAAAGGATCAGTTCATAAATTTGGAGACAATATAGATACCGATGTGATCATTCCTGCCAGATATCTGAACTCCTCAGACCCATCTGAGCTTGCAAAGCACTGCATGGAGGATATCGACAGGGACTTTGTGAACAAGGTAAAGCCAGGAGATATAATAGTAGCAGAAAAGAATTTCGGCTGCGGCTCCTCAAGAGAGCATGCTCCGATCGCAATAAAGGCAGCAGGAGTAAGCTGTGTAATAGCAGAGACATTCGCAAGGATATTTTACAGGAATTCTATAAATATAGGACTTCCCATCATAGAGAGCAAGGAAGCCTCAGAGAAGATAAAGGAGGGAGATATAGTATCAGTCGATTTCGACAGCGGTATCATCACAGATGAGACCACAGGAGAGCAGTTCAAGGGCCAGGCATTCCCTGAGTTCATGCAGAAGCTCATAGATGCCGGCGGACTTGTAAACTATATCAATTCATAAGCTCATCCATAATAGCTTCATAGGTCCTGTTGTAACGGACCTTGAAGTTCATGCATATATTCTCGGCCTGCTCCTTTGTCATCACATGCATGTTGATCTCGAAGAGAGTATGCCGGGATTTTTTGCAGCTTAAATGCACGATGAAGCCTCTGCCCCCTGAAAGGGCATCATAGCGGGCTCTTATCGTGCTCTTTTTTTCATTTAATTCATTATTTTTCTTGTAGAAATCCTTGTAGTCAGCCTCCATGCCGGGAGTGATCCTGTCATGGAGACCCTCGAGGGTCTTATGGCCCTTTTCAGTAAGGGTAAAGCTGTCATGGCCGCTGTCATGGACAAGGCCGGCCTTCCTTAGGGTCTCAAGAGCAAGAACGGCCTTGAAATAATCGCAGTAGTCATAGTTTGTCATAAAGGAGATGATCGTTATACCTCTGACGGGATCGGCAGACTTTGAGATAAGGCCCAGCTCAGCCATCTCATAGATCAGGTCGAGCTCAGCCATCAGTCCCTGTCTCCGGTGTAATTATCACGGACAGCAGCAGCGACAACGTCTGCAACGTCAGGGTCAAAGGCCTCAGGCATTATATTGTCGGCGCTTAGCTTGTCATCAGGAACAAGGGAGGCAATGGCCTTTGCGGCAGCAAGCTTCATTTCCTCTGTGATTGCTTTTGCTCCGCATTCGAGAGCGCCTTTGAAGATGCCAGGGAAGGCAACTACGTTATTTACCTGGTTAGGGAAATCGCTTCTGCCAGTCCCGACGACAGCAGCACCGCCCTGCTTTGCCAGGTCAGGCATGATCTCAGGCGTAGGATTAGCCATCGCAAATATGATCGAATCCTTATTCATGGTTTTTACCATATCGGTGGTCACGATTCCAGGGGCGGATACACCGATAAATACATCGGCGCCAACAAGGGCATCGGCAAGAGAACCCCTCTTTCCGGACAGGTTGGTGACTTCTGTCATCTTCTTCTGCATCCAGTTGAGGTCACTGCTGTCCTTTGAGAGGATGCCGGACTTGTCACACATGGTGATGTCCCTGAAGCCATAGGTGAGAAGGAGCCTTGTGATAGCAATTCCGGCTGAGCCGGCCCCGTTTACCACGATAGAGGTATTCTCCACCTTACGTCCGGTGACCTTTAGGGCATTTATTATAGCGGCAAGAAGGACTATGGCCGTACCATGCTGGTCATCATGGAAGACAGGTATGTCAAGCTCTGCCTTAAGACGCTCCTCTATCTCGAAGCAGCGCGGAGCAGAGATGTCCTCCAGGTTGATACCGCCGAAGGTAGGAGCGATCGCCTTTACAGCGGCTATTATTTCCTCGGTGTCCTGGGTGGAAAGCACAATAGGAAAAGCATTTACTCCACCGAAGGCCTTGAAGAGGACGCATTTGCCCTCCATTACAGGTAGAGCAGCCTCAGGACCTATGTTTCCAAGGCCAAGCACAGCGGATCCGTCGGATACGACAGCAATAGTGTTGCCTTTTATAGTATAGTCGTAGGCAGCCCTTTTATTTTTGGCGATGTAAAGACATGGAGCGGCAACTCCGGGGGTATAGGTGACAGACAGGTCATGTCTGTCGGTTACCTTCATCCTGGGCTCGGTCGTAATCTTTCCATTCCATTCTCTGTGAAGCTTCATGGCTTCCTCATTGATATCCATTCTTATCTCCTTTGCATATGAACAGTCAATAATTCCGCAGATAATAATAGCAGAAAAAAATAAGGCTTGCAATCGGACGCATGTTTAGTTATAATTCGAATAAGAAACATTTTTTTAAAGATTTTCCCCATTTTCATGAGAATTCTGATTGATGCTATATCAGCAAGTAATCTTTCGCGAAAGGATATTTATGAAGGAAACAGACAAATACAGCTCGATGTCGGTCATTGAATTAAAGGACCTGGCCAGAGAAAGAGGCATAAGGGGTGTGACCGGAAAGAGCAAGGCAACTATCATTTCAGTCCACAGGAAGTATGATGCAGCGGTAGCGGCCGGAGAAAGCGATCCTGCCATGATAGCAAACCCGGCAAAGAAAAGAGGAAGACCTCCTAAGGATGCGAAGAAGGAGGGGCGGATAGATACAGCAGATGAGACTGCAGAGAAGGCTTTGCCAGCTGCAGCAGAGGCTATACAGACTAAAGAGATAGCAGATTCTCCTGAAGAAAAAAAAGAGGGAACAGAGACCGCAGTCCAGGACCAGAAGAGGGTCAGGCGTCCATATCACAGGAAAGATCAGAATAACAGGAATTCCCAGTACAGCGGTCAGGGACGTACCTATGCAGGCAATCAGAAATATTCCCGCAGCAGAAATACTGGAAATGAGCACAGGGCCTATAATAATAATCAGCACAGGTCATATACCCAGCACAGCTATCAGAATAATTATGATGAGGACCGTGAGAAGGTGAGAAATACTGAAAGCTCACAGCCAGTCCAGGTAAAGACCGAAACCAACGAGATTCCACATTATGACGATGCAAAGCCATGTCAGGGAATGCTTGAGATCATGTCAGAGGGATATGGTTTCCTTCGTACAGCCGGATATCTGCAGAGCGAAAATGATGTATATGTTTCCCAGTCACAGATCAGGAAATTCAAGCTCCGTACAGGAGATGTGATCACAGGGCAGACCAGACGCAATAATCCAAATGATAAATTCGGCGCGCTTTTATTCATAGAAAATATAAATGGAATAGACCCAGATGCCTGCACCAGACGAACACCGTTTGAGAAGCTCACTCCTATCTTCCCTAATGAGAGAATAAGGCTTGAGAGGCCGGGCGGATCTATAGCAGTAAGGATAATGGATTTCATTTCCCCTATAGGAAAGGGCCAGAGGGGAATGATAGTATCTCCGCCTAAGGCAGGAAAGACCACGCTCTTAAAGCAGGTCGCAATGTCTGTAATGAAGAATAATCCGGAGATCCATCTGATGATCCTTCTAGTCGATGAGAGACCGGAAGAGGTCACAGATATGAAGGAGACGGTCGAGAATTTCGGTGGACACTGTGAGGTCATAGCCTCTACCTTCGATGAGACTCCGGAGAACCACAAGAGACTTTCTGAGATGGTAATAGAGCATGCCAAGAGAAGAGTCGAGCTGGGACAGGATGTGATGATCCTTCTGGATTCCATTACAAGACTTGCAAGAGCCTATAACCTTACAGTACCGCCATCAGGACGTACACTCTCCGGTGGACTTGATCCTGCAGCCCTTCATATGCCGAAGAGATTTTTCGGAGCAGCAAGAAATATGAAGGAGGGAGGCTCCCTTACAGTCCTTGCGACAGCGCTTATAGATACAGGATCAAGGATGGATGATGTAGTCTATGAGGAATTCAAGGGCACAGGCAATATGGAGCTTGTCCTCGACAGAAGTCTCTCAGAGAAGAGAGTCTTCCCGGCAATAGATCTGGCCAAGTCATCCACAAGAAGAGACGACCTGCTCTATAATCAGGATGAGAGGCTTGTCACCGAGAAAATGAGAAGAGATCTCTCAGGCTTAAAGAGTGAGGAAAGCGCAGAGACCATAATCGCCACAATGCAGTCTACCTCTACCAACGCAGAGTTCGTAAGTAAGCTTATGAGCCAGATGTAGGGTGATGTTGCATTACAGGAACAGATATAGTATATTAGACTCTGTATTTTTGAGGTGAAAAATGAATAATACGAGAATAGTAGTGGATGCGCAAGGAGGCGACAACGCACCGGATGAGATCATAAAGGGAGCCTGCGCAGCGCTTCTGGCCAGAGATGATATTGAGATCATATTCACAGGACCCGAGGATACGATAAGGGAGAAACTTTCAGCCTTTAGCGATGCTCCTATGGATCGTATCAGGATCTGTAATACGACTCAGGTCATAGAGATGGCAGAGCCGCCGGTACGAGCCATAAGACAGAAGAAGGATTCTTCGCTGGTAAGAGGACTTATGCTTGTAAAGGAGGGTGAGGCCGATGCATTCGTATCAGCCGGATCCACAGGAGCCATTCTGGTTGGAGGGCAGCTTATAGTAGGAAGCTTCCAGGAGTGAAGCGGGCGCCGCTTGCTCCGGTCATCCCTACAAGGAAGGGAGTTTCCCTTCTCATAGACTGCGGAGCCAATGTGGACGCAAGGCCGGAGCATCTGCTGTCATTTGCCAGGATGGGTTCAGTCTATATGGAAAATGTCCTGAAGAAAAAGAACCCGACTGTGGGACTCTTAAGCATAGGGACCGAGGAGGAGAAGGGCAACGCTCTGGTAAAGGAGACTCTTCCTCTCCTGAAGGAATGTGACGATATAAACTTCATAGGGCCGGTAGAGGCCAGAGACCTTCCATTCGGAGCAGCAGATGTAGTCGTAACAGAGGCCTTCGCAGGAAATGTAGCCCTGAAGACCTATGAGGGTACAGCCAAAATGCTTGGATCGGTATTAAAGGAGACCCTTACATCCTCTGTCCGCTCGAAGGTCGGTGCAGCACTTATACTGCCGTCCCTAAAGAAGTCCATGAAGGCATACGATGCATCGAGGTACGGTGGAGCGCCTCTTCTGGGACTAAAGGGTCTAGTGGTAAAGGCCCATGGCTCAAGCAAGGCAGTAGAGATAAAGAATGCTATACTTCAGTGCAGCGCATTCTCAAAGGAAGATATAAACGGAAAGATTCTTGAAAGGATAAGTTCAAAAAAGGAGGAACAGTAAATGGAACTGGACCTGTTGAAGAAGATCATAGCCGATGTGCTGTCTGTAGACCCTGACGATATCACGTCTGATACCACATTTATAGACGATCTTGGAGCAGATTCACTTGACGTCTATCAGATCATAATGGCAGTCGAGGACGAGCTTGGGATCGAGATAGATGAGAATCAGGCTGAAAAGATAAGGACTGTAGGCGATGCAGTCGATCTGATCAGACAGACAAAGGGAGAAGACTAAGCAGATGCCCCCGTAAGGGGGCTTTTTAAGGAGTTATTTTGGAAACAGATCTTAATCTACTAATGGATAGGATTGGATATCAGTTTAATGATGCACAGCTTCTTTTACACGCGCTGACACACAGCTCATATGCGAATGAGAAGAATCTGAAGCCGTTTTCTGATAACGAGCGTCTGGAGTTCTTAGGCGACGCTGTTCTTGAAGTGGTATCCAGTGACTATCTCTACAGGACATATACGAATATGCCGGAGGGCGATCTCTCGAAGCTTCGTGCTTCCTTAGTATGCGAGCCTACACTGGCATTCTGTGCAAAGGACATAGATCTCGGCAGCTTCATCCGGCTGGGAAAAGGCGAGGAGGCTACAGGCGGCCGTACAAGGAAATCCATAACTTCTGACGCCTTTGAGGCAGTCATAGGGGCAATGTATCTGGACGGAGGCATGGAGAGCGCCGCCAGATTTATAAGGAGATTCGTTCTTACCGACATAGAGAATAAAAAACTCTATCATGACTGCAAGACAGCGCTGCAGGAGATAGTCCAGGCAAAGCACAACAGTACACTTGTCTATAAGGTAATCGATGAATCAGGACCTGACCATGCCAAGGTATATACAGCCGTGGCAATGGTAGGTGAGCGGATAATAGGAAAGGGCTGCGGAAGCTCAAAAAAGCATGCCGAGCAGGAGGCTGCCTTTAATGCACTTGTATCACTTCATGAGGAAGACAAGGCAGACGTGCTGAAGGATTAGGGGAGAGACAATGTATTTAAAAAGCATGGAGCTTATGGGATTCAAGTCCTTCGCCAACAAGATCGTACTTAAATTCCATAACGGAATAACGGGGATAGTGGGCCCAAACGGCTCAGGAAAGAGTAATATAGCTGACGCCGTCCGCTGGGTCTTAGGAGAGCAGTCAGCAAAGACACTGAGGTCATCGGCCATGACCGATGTGATATTTTCAGGGACCGAGGCCAGAAAGCCACTAAGCTATGCCTATGTAGCAATCACACTTGATAATTCAGATCATGTGCTTCCTATAGAATTCGATGAGGTGACAGTCGCAAGAAGGGTATACCGCTCAGGAGAGAGCGAATACCTGATAAACGGTGCGGTCTGTCGTCTTCGTGATGTAACCGAGCTTTTTTACGATACAGGTATCGGAAAAGAGGGTTACTCCATAATCGGACAGGGACAGATAGACAAGATCCTTTCAGGCAGGCCTGAGGAGAGGAGAGAGCTCTTCGATGAGGCAGTAGGAATAGTAAAGTACAAGAAGAGAAAGACCGAAACTATAAAGAAGCTTGGCGATGAGGAAGAATCTCTTGTACGTATAAACGATATCCTGGGCGAGCTGGAGAGACAAAGAGAGCCTCTAAAGAAGCAGGCCGAGCTTGCCCGCGAATATTTGAGCAAAAGAGACAGGCTGCGCCAGCTGGACATCGATTCCTTCATCCTTGAGTCGGATGCGATCGGGGAGGATCAAAGGAAGACAGAGGAGAACAGGGATCTGGTAAAGTCCCAGCTTGATGAGGGCTACAAGAAAAGCGAGCAGATAAAGGAGAGCTTCCATAGACTGAAGGAGGAAGCAGCCGAGCGTGAAAAGGAGCTTGACGGACTCCGTGAGAGTAAGCAGGCTCTCGATGTAGAGAATGAGAAAAAGGAAGGCCGGATAAATCTCTTAAGGGAGCAGCTCAAGTATCAGAAGCAGTCCTCACTTGACCTCGAGAAGAGGAAGAATGAGACGCTTGATTCGATAGCAGCTACAGAGGCCCTTATAAAGGAGCAGGAGGAAAAGCTGAATTCGCTTGAGGGTGATCTTTCACAGATAAATGAAAGAGAGCAGGAGACAGACAGACTTCTTACCAATGCGAAAAGATCAGAGAGTGAGCTTGCCAATGACATTGAGACAATAAAGAAGGCCTCTGATGAGGTAAGCTCCTTCATGTCCCGTCACCAGGCCATGGTCATGCGCAACAAGACCTTAAAGGAGCAGCTTACCCTGCAGAAGAGTCAGATAGCAGGCAGGATGCTTTCAAGACAGGCGAAGAACAAGGATCTTGCCGATCAGATAAGAAATACCTCAGATGAGGATCAGGCTCTTTTAGAAAAGCTGTCTGCCAGGAAGAAGGAGATTGATGAGCTTGTAAGTGGAAGGGAGGCCACAGAGAAGGAAAGGGAGGCTCTTAAGAAAGAGCTTAAGGAAAAGACAGAGGAATACAATGTAAGCCATGCCAGGCTTGAGTCGATAAGAAATATAGCTGAGAGATACGAGGGCTTCGGAAACACTGTAAAGAGTGTGATGGATAAGAAAAGAGAAAACCCCGGTATCTACGGAGTCGTAGCCGACCTCTTAAGCACAGACAAGAAATACGAGACGGCTATCGAGATAGCTCTCGGCGGCAGCGTAAAAAATATTGTCGTTGATACAGAGGATACGGCAAAGGGTCTTATCGCATATCTTAAAAGAGAAAGGCTCGGACGCGCCACCTTCCTTCCTGTAAGCATGGTCCATGGCAATGCAAGGGTGCCAGAGGCTGCCATGAGTGAAAGGGGAGTAATAGGGACAGCCGATGACCTTATAAGGACAGACAGCCGTTATAAGGGAATCTTTTCCTATCTGCTGGGAAGATACCTTGTAGTCGACAATATCGATTCTGCGGTAGCCCTGCAGAAGAAATACAGGAATGGACTCAGCATAGTGACTCTTGATGGAGATACTATCCGTCCGGGCGGAGCCATGACAGGAGGAGCCTTCAGGAGGTCTGACAACCTGCTCGGAAGGAAAAGACAGCTCGATGACTTAAGCGATAAATGCAGGAGCATAAAGGAGCGCCTCTTTATAATAAATGAGTCAATGGACGCCTCTACTAAGAAAAGAGAGGAGGAGGCAGCTCTCGAGAAGGAGAAAAGAGAAGAGTACAATGCACTTCTTATAGAGAAGAAAAATATAGAGCATGACCTTACTCTGCTAAAGGAGCAGCAGGCCGATCAGACCAAGGCATATGAGGACATTGTCTTAGAGGAGGAGGCAATAAAGAAAAAGCTAAAGGAGATGGAGGCCGAGCAGAGCTCATATGATGAAAAGCTTTCAGAGATCCATCTGAAGGAGAAGGATATATCTGTAAGATCATCAGAGCTCGAAAAGGAAAAGAGCCGGATAGCAGCAAGCATTGAGAGGCTGTCTGAAAAGATAGGACAGATAAGGATAGAGAAGGCCTCACTTACAGAGAGGATAAATGCAGCAGGCGAGAGGCTTTCCGGGCTTAAGGAGACAAGAGATACTGCCAGAGGGAAGATAGAGGAACTTGAAAGCAGGAAGGACTCGGGATCAAAGGAGACAGAGGCACATAATAAGGAGATAGAGGAGCTTTATTCTGCGATAGAGGAAGGCAGGAAGCAGAAGGATCAGATACTTTCTCAGATAGAAAGTACAGCCAGAGAAAAGGAGGAGCTCGACAGGAAGAGTCAGACCATATTTGACCAGAGCGAGGATATCTCACAGCAGATCTCACTTCTTGAAAAGGAGAGCGTGAAGATAAATACACGGCTCGAGAAGAACAAGGAGAGGTCAGATGAGCTTAATAACTATATGTGGGACCAGTATGAGCTCACAAGACATGAGGCCGAAAGGCAGAAGAGTGAGAAGATAGCAACTCTGTCTGATATCAGGTCAGAGTCAAAGGCATTAAAGAGCGATATCAGGAGTATGGGAAGCGTAAATGTAAACGCAGTCGAGGAATATGATGAGCTTTCAAAGCGCTATGACTTCATGAGCTCACAGCATGATGACCTGATGAATGCCAGGGAAAAGCTACTGGCCCTGATCGAGGATCTGGACAAGGGAATGACAGATCAGTTCAATGCAGGCTTTAAGGATATTCAGACTGAGTTCGACAAGGCCTTCAAGGAGCTCTTCGGCGGAGGACATGGACGTATCACGCTTGATCCGGATCAGAATGTGCTGGAGGCAGGGATCAATATCATAGCCTCACCTCCTGGCAAAAGGCTTACCAATATGATGCAGCTTTCCGGAGGAGAAAAGGCCCTTACAGCTATAGCCCTGCTCTTTGCCATACAGAATCTCCATCCGTCGCCTTTCTGTCTTCTAGATGAGATAGAGGCAGCGCTTGATGACTCAAATGTCGACAGATTCGCCTCATATCTGGGAAGGCTTACCTCCCATACCCAGTTTATCGTGATAACACACAGGAGAGGTACTATGAATGCTGCTGACCGCCTGTATGGTATCACAATGCAGGAGAAGGGAGTATCTACTCTCGTTTCTGTAAATCTGATAGAGGACCAGCTGACATAATAATTCTAAGGAGAAGCAGATATGGGATTTTTTCAGAAACTAAAGGATGGACTCTTTAAGACCAGAAGCACCTTTGTAGCTGACATGGATGCAGTCTTCATGGGACATGAAAGGCTTGACGATGACTTCTATGAGGATCTGGAGGAGACTCTTATAATGGGAGATATAGGAGTAAAGACCACAGAGGAGATAATCGACCAGCTGAAGACCGCCGCAAAGAAGGAGCATATCAAAAAGCCAGGACCCTTAAGAGAATACTTCGTCCAGTATGTAAAGGAGCAGATGGCTCTTCCTGAGGATGCCTATCATTTCACAGAGGTGACATCTGTCGTATTCGTGATCGGAGTAAACGGAGTAGGAAAGACCACCACTATAGGAAAGATAGCCTCAAAGCTCCATGATCAGGGCAAAAAGGTAGTCATAGCCGCAGCCGATACCTTCAGGGCAGCGGCAAAGGAGCAGCTTGCTGTCTGGTCAGACCGGGCCGGAGCAGAGATAATAGGAGCAGGTGAGGGGGCTGATCCCTCGTCTGTCGTCTATGACGCTATAGCAGCTGCAAAGGCCAGACATGCCGACTGTCTTCTTATTGACACGGCAGGACGACTTAATAATAAAAAGAACCTGATGGATGAGCTGGCAAAGATGAGCCGTATAATAGATTCAAGGTTTCCTGAGGCCTTCCGGGAGACTCTTGTTGTAGTTGATGCGACAACAGGACAGAACGCCCTTCACCAGGCAGAGGATTTCTCTGAGGTAGCCGACGTCACAGGCATAGTCCTTACCAAGATGGACGGGACCGCAAAGGGCGGTATCGCTATAGCGATAGCTACAGAGCTTCATATACCTGTTAAGTATATAGGAATAGGAGAGAAGGTAGAGGATCTGGAGAGATTTGATGCGGAGCAGTTCGCCAAGGCCCTATTTGAGCTTTCGGGAGAAGACGATTCTTGAATTTTTAAAAAAACTGGTTTAAAATACGCACATTGATGTGTTTTTATAAGGAGAAAAAAGATTATGCTGACAAGAGAAGATTTCGATGAAGCCTATAATGTAGTCCATCAGGTGACGCTTGAGACGAAGCTGGTTTACAGTGACTACTTCAGTCAGGTCACAGGGAACAGGATCTATCTGAAGCCAGAGAACCTGCAGAGGACAGGAGCCTATAAGGTAAGAGGAGCCTACTACAAGATCTCGACTCTTTCCGAGGAGGAGAGGAAGAAGGGCCTTATCACAGCATCAGCCGGAAATCATGCCCAGGGAGTGGCTTATGCCGCAAAGCATTTCGGCTGCAAGGCCGTCATCGTAATGCCTACCACCACACCTCTTATCAAGGTAAACAGGACCAAGAGCTACGGGGCAGAGGTAGTCCTGCATGGAGATGTCTATGATGACGCCTGCGACTATGCGCTTAAGCTTGCTAAGGAAAACGGCTATACCTTCATCCATCCGTTTGATGATCCGGTAGTGGCTACAGGACAGGGTACCATAGCAATGGAGATCATAAAGGAGCTTCCTCTTGTCGATGTGATCCTTGTCCCGATCGGAGGAGGTGGGCTTGCGACAGGAGTTTCCACATTAGCGAAACTTATAAATCCAAAGATAAAGGTGATAGGAGTTGAGCCGGCAGGAGCCAACTGCATGCAGGTCTCACTTAAAAACGGTGAGGTCACGACGCTTGATCATGTAAATACCATTGCCGACGGAACCGCAGTAAAGACTCCGGGAGAGCATATCTTCCCTTATATCAAGAAGAATATTGACGATATACTTACAGTTACAGATGATCAGCTGATCGTTGCCTTCCTCGATATGGTGGAAAATCATAAGATGATAGTGGAGAACTCAGGTCTTCTCTCAGTCGCTGCAGCCAGACAGCTTAAATGCAGGAATAAAAACGTAGCCTGCATATTATCAGGCGGCAATATGGATATAATCACCATGTCCTCAGTAGTCCAGCAGGGACTTATAATGAGAGATCGGATCTTTACAGTATCCGTACTGCTTCCGGACAAGCCGGGAGAGCTTGCTGCAGTAGCAGATACCATTGCTAAGGAACAAGGAAATGTAATAAAGCTCGAGCACAACCAGTTCGTTGCTGTAAACCGCAGCGCACAGGTGGAGCTTAGGATCACACTTGAGGCCTTTGGCAGCGACCACAAGAATCAGATAATGGATGCCCTTGAGAAGGGCGGCTACCAGCCAAAGATAGTAAGGACAGTATTGTAATAATGGCAAAAAAGAAGGAAGAATACGGCGCAGACAGTATAGCGGTCCTCGAGGGACTAGAGGCAGTAAGAGTTCGTCCGGGAATGTACATAGGCTCTACTACCCGCAAGGGCTTAAACCACATGATCTACGAGATAGTGGATAATTCAGTGGACGAGCATCTGGCGGGATACTGCGATACTATCCATGTCACCTTGAATGCGGACGGCTCATGCACGGTAGAGGATAACGGACGAGGTATACCTGTAGGTATGCATGCCAAGGGAGTCTCGGCAGAGAGAGTCGTGCTTACGACCCTTCATGCAGGAGGAAAGTTCGACCATTCTGTCTACAAGACCTCCGGCGGGCTTCACGGAGTAGGCTCCTCTGTCGTAAATGCACTTTCGCAATGGATGGATGTCAAGATAAAAAGAGACGGACATATCTATCACGACAGATACGAGAAGGGAAAGCCGGTCGAAAAGCTTGATGCAGGCCTCCTTCCTGTGATAGGGGACACAAAGGAGACAGGAACTACCATCACATTTCTTCCTGATCCGACTATCTTTGAAAAGACCAGGTTCAAGGAGGATGAGATAAAGAACCGCCTGCACGAGACTGCATATCTGAATCCGGACCTTACCATAATCTATGATGACGACAGGACCGATGAAAATGAGCATTTCGTCTACCATGAGCCTGACGGTCTTTCCGGCTTCATAAGGGATCTTAATGTAAACAGTGAGCCGGTTACAGATATTGTGACCTTAAGCGGTGAAAGTGAAGGCATAAAGGTAGATGTGGCCTTCCAGTTCGTAAATGAATTCCATGAGAACATAATGGGCTTCTGCAACAATATCTACAATGCGGAGGGCGGTACCCATATCACGGGCTTCAAGACCATATTTACGACTATCATAAATTCCTATGCCAGAACCCTTGGTATACTTAAGGATAAGGATCCGAACTTTACCGGTGCTGATGTAAGAAACGGTATCACAGCAGTCATTTCCATAAAGCACCCTGATCCCCGTTTCGAGGGACAGACCAAGACCAAGCTTGACAACCAGGATGCAGCGAAGGCAGTTTCATCTGTCGTAAATGAAAGGCTTGTCCTCTATTTTGACAGAAATGTCGATACCTTAAAGGCTGTTATAGAATGTGCCCAGAAGGCTGCAAAGATCAGAAAGACCGAGGAAAAGGCAAAGACCAACCTGCTTACAAAGCAGAAATACTCGTTTGATTCAAACGGAAAGCTTGCCAACTGCGAGAGCCGGGATCCTTCAAAATGCGAGATCTTCATAGTAGAGGGAGATTCTGCCGGAGGCTCTGCAAAGACTGCAAGGAACAGGATGTATCAGGCCATACTGCCTATCCGCGGAAAGATTCTTAATGTGGAGAAGGCTTCTATAGACAAGGTCCTTGCCAACGCCGAGATAAAGACCATGATAAATGCCTTTGGTTGCGGATTCTCAGAGGGCTACGGCAATGATTTCGATATTACCAAGCTTCGCTATGACAAGATAATCATAATGGCTGATGCCGATGTGGATGGAGCCCATATAGCGACTCTGCTTCTCACTCTTTTCTACAGATTCATGCCTGAGCTTATCTACGAGGGCCATGTCTTCATAGCCATGCCTCCTCTCTATAAGGCCATGCCAAAGAAAGGGAAGGAGGAGTATCTCTACGACGACAGGGCACTTGCCGAATACAGAAGGAAGCATAAGGGTGCCTTTACTCTTCAGAGATATAAGGGACTCGGAGAGATGGACGCTTCCCAGCTATGGGAGACGACCCTTGACCCGGAGCACAGGAAGCTTCGTATGGTAGAGATAGAGGACGGCCGTATGGCAAGCGATGTAACAGAGATGCTTATGGGAAATGACGTCGAGCCAAGACGGGTGTTTATACATAAGCATGCGAGGGAAGCGGAGCTGGATGTTTAGGTGAGAGGTGAGAAGGAGATAACATGCCACAAGAAATGATCCACTCGGAATATTCCGAGATCATGGAAAAATCATATATTGACTACGCAATGAGTGTCATAGTTCAGAGGGCCCTGCCCGATGTGCGTGACGGTCTGAAGCCGGTGCAGAGGCGAACACTCTACGATATGCATGAGCTGGGCATCAGATATAACGGCCCATACAGGAAGAGCGCCCGTATAGTCGGCGATACCATGGGTAAGTATCACCCTCATGGCGATTCGTCTATCTATGATGCTCTTGTCGTGATGAGTCAGGACTTCAAGAAGGAGCTGCCCTTAGTCGACGGCCACGGCAACTTCGGCTCCATAGAGGGAGACGGAGCTGCAGCCATGCGATACACGGAGGCAAGGCTCTCAAAAGTCACCCAGGAGGTCTTTCTTTCTGATCTCGACAAGGATGTGGTAGACTTCGTACCAAACTTCGACGAGACTGAAAAGGAGCCGTCTGTCCTTCCTGTCCGTATACCAAATATCCTGATAAACGGAGCCGAGGGAATAGCAGTAGGGATGGCTACATCCATCCCAACCCATAATCCGGGAGAGGTCATAGACCTGTGTATAAACTATATGAAAAACCCTGACATGTCTACAGAACAGGCCATGAGGTTTGTCAAGGGACCGGATTTCCCGACAGGTGGCATAGTCACAAACAAGGACGATCTCCTTTCTATTTATTCGACTGGACAGGGAAGGATAAAGCTCCGCGGAAGGGTAGTCACAGAGCCTGGAAAGGCCGGACACACAAAGGTGGTTGTGACCGAGATACCATATACCATGATAGGAGCCGGAATAGGAAAGTTCTTGTCAGACGTTGCTGCTCTTCAGGAAAACCATCTGACAAACGATATCTCTGATATATCAAACCAGTCCTCCAAGGAGGGCATAAGGATAGTCATAGACCTGAAGAGGGGAGCCGATGTAGAAAACTTCATCAACCTCCTATACAAGAAGACCAAGCTCGAGGATACCTTCGGAGTGAATATGCTCTGTGTCTGCGACGGGCGTCCTGAGACCCTTGGACTGATACCTCTTATCAGGCATCATGTGGACTTTCGCTATGAGCTATGCAGGAGAAAGTATACTACCCTTCTCAACAAGGAAAGAGAAAAGAAGGAGATCCAGGAGGGACTTATAAAGGCCTGCGACTGCATTGACCTCATTATTGAGATTCTTCGCGGCAGCAAGGACAGGAAGATGGCCTGCAACTGTCTGGTAAACGGAGTGACCGATGGCATCAGCTTCAAGTCAGAGAGATCAAGGAAGGCAGCGGCTACTCTTCTTTTCACAGAAAAGCAGGCGGACGCTATACTTGACATGAAGCTCTATCGTCTGATTGGACTTGAGATAGAGGCCCTTCGTGGAGACTATGAGAAGACCCTCAAGAATATCTCGACTTATTCTGATATCCTTTCGAACCGCACATCGATGACTAAGGTAATAATAGACGACCTTAAGAGTCTCAAAAAGGAATATTCGATCGAGAGAAGGACTACTATCGACAATGTAGCTGAGGCTGTAGTAAGAGAGAAGCCTATAGAGGAGATAGATCAGGTAGTCCTTATAGACAGATTCGGATACGCCAGAGGAATAGATATGGCCACATACGAGAGAAACAAGGAGGCGGCCATAAACGAAAGCCGTCGGGTCATTTTCTGCAAGAATACAGACAGGCTTGTCATATTTACTGACAGTGGAAAGGCTCATACCATAAAGGTCCTTGATCTGCCAATGGGAAAGTTCCGTGACAAGGGAGAGCCTGTCGATAACGTAAGTAATTATGACGGTACAAAGGAAAGAGGGGTTTTTGTCGCACCACTTTCTGAAATCATAGAAAAAGAGGTGTATTTTGTCACCAAAAGGGGTATGATAAAGAAGACAGGTGGAGATGAATTCGAGACGACGAGGAAGACTATTGCTGCGACAAAGCTCAAGGACCATGATAGTCTTGTAGCAGCAGGCTTTGCAGAGAAGGGATCCTCTGTACTTATCAGGACGGATAAGGGATACAGATTGCGGATAGAGTGCAGCGATATAGCCTCGATGCACAAGACATCTGTAGGAAACTGCGGGATAAAGCTCCATAAGGAGGATTTCGTAGAGGAGGCCCTTAACTATGATGATACGAGCGATCAGCTTGCAGGGATCGATCCGGGAAGACCCGGGAGCTATGGAAGCAGAAAAAGGTGACGTTTATGAGAAGAGCTATCAGTAAAAACTATACCGCGATGATGGCAGTAGTAGTACTTTCAGTGCTCCTTGTGATTTCAGGAGCAATTCTTTGTGCTTTTCCTTCATTTCCGGTCGCGGGATTTCTCTATGTGATAAGCGGCTTTTCTATAGTCGGCGGAGTTTGGCTTATCCTGCGTTTCTTCATGAAGGAGGAGTACAGGGCGGTTTCAAACTACGACTTTTCACTTGGGGTCCTGCTGGTTACAGCCGGAGTTCTTCTTATAATAACGGGTAAGAGTCTGGTACCGTATTTCATCTATGTGACAGCAGTGCTTCTGATCCTTCTGGGAGTTGTCACGCTGCAGTTTTTCCTCCAGTGCGCATTCATGAGAGGACCGTTTTCTGCGATAATAAATTTCCTGATAGCAGGCGCTGTTATGGCCCTCGGTATCTGTATCTTTATAGAGGATCAGGGGATAATAATAAAAAACATCCGTCTAATAAATGCAGGCGTTATGGGATCTGGAATACTGGGAATCCTTTCGCTTCTTATGACCTATATCAGAAGCGTAAGATACGACCGTTTCCTTGAGCTATCAGCAGCCCGCAATAAGGAAGATGAGCCATATGTTGAGACCTATCTCGATGTGAAGAGATCCCGTGACAGAAACCTTGAGGATCAGCCATTTACGGTAAAGGATCTCCCGCCAGAACCGAATCCAGGAAGACCTTGGAATGAGGCCGAAAGCACAGAGACGAGGACGAGCGAAGCAAAGTCCGAGTCCTGTGCGAGGCCGTCCTCTGAGATTGGTGAGAGCAAGTGAAACGCAGCTCGAACCTAGCGAAGAGGACATCCTTAGCGAAAGCACAGAGACGAGGACGAGCGAAGCGAAGCCCGAGTCCTGTGCGAGGCCGTCCTCTGAGATTGGTGAGAAATGATCGAGCCTTCGGGCTCTTTTTTTATTGGAGATTCGAGTCCCTGAATCCTACCCCTTTCCTTCCATATTCGATAACGAATAAATTATCATCTGATTGATCAGTTCATTCCTGCTGACGTCTGCTTCCTGTGCCTTGGTGTCCACAATCTGCAATAGATCAGCGGGTATACGGAGAGATATGACTTCCTTTTCGGGCTTACGAATTACAAATTTAGACATTTTGAGCTCCTTTGCTTGACATTATATTTCAAAAACTATAGAATAAATAGACGTCAGAAACAGATATCACCATTCGAATACAGAAACGATATCTGAAATGACAGTCATAAGGAGGTGCGCTTTGTCCGAGATATATGATTTCCATTGTCATATTCTGCCAGGGATAGATGATGGGAGCCGGGACATAGAGATGACAGATGCGATGCTTCGGGCAGAGGAGGAGCAGGGGGTAGACCATATCCTTTTTACTCCTCATTTCTACGCTCAGCAGCAATCCGGATCTGAATTCTTAAGGCACAGGGGAAATGCATTCGATAAGGTAAAGAGCCTGATCGATTCCAAGGGTTATGCGATAGAAACAAGGGCAGCCGCCGAGACCTATTTTTTCAAGGGTATCTCGGAGGCCGGTATTCTTGATGATCTCTGCATGCAAACGGATTCGGCGCAGGTCCTTTTTGTCGAGATGCCGTTTACCCAGTGGAGAAGGTCCATGTATCAGGAGGTAAAGGCACTTATCGAGAAGAGGCAGCTTACGGTCGTGCTGGTGCATATAGAGAGATTCTATAAGTTCCAGAAGGATAAGACCATATGGGACCAGATATTTTCCCTGCCGGTAATAGCCCAGCACAATGCCGGCATCTATAAGGGCCTTATGACAAGGGGGCTGGGGCTTCGTACCATTAAGGAGCACTGGCCAGTGATACTGGGCAGCGATGCCCATAATACTACGTCAAGACCCTGCAATATGGCAGATGGCAGAAGGGTGATAGAGAAGAAGCTTGGAGCAGCGGCTCTGTCACGGATAGATAACAGGAGCAGGAGGCTATGGACCGACGGCACGATAAACTGAATCTGATCGCTGCGGTAGTTGTAGCAGTCATAGCGGTCCTGGTTATTTTTCTGGCCTTTAAGGGGCTGTCAGAAAGAAATAAGGGAGTGGATATGACGACAGAGGATGCATCAGCAGATGCAGCCAGTACAGAGAAGACGCCTGTGATCACTCTTGGCCTGAATGACTATACCTATAAGGATGATATCACTAATTTCCTTATCATAGGTACAGACCACAGCGGAAGCTACAGCAATGACAAGGGAAAGGATTATCACGGAGAGATGGCCGACTTCCTTCTAGTCATTTCCATAAACGACACCAGGGGGACCTATACACTTCTTCCTATAGACAGGGATACCATGACAAAGGTCTATATGATGAACGACAAAGGCAAGTCATATGCCTCGACTACAGAGCAGATCTGCACGGCCCATTGGTATGGCGGAAATGAGAAGCAGAGCTGCAGGAATACAGTAAGGGCAGTATCAGACCTGCTCGGCGGCCTTCCGATAAAGGCATACTACAGTATAGGCATGGATCAGATCAAAAAGATAAACCATGCAGTAGGAGGCGTTACAGTAAAGGTCAAAGGTGACTTCAGCGCGATAGATCCGTCTCTTAAAGAAGGGGCGACCATCCATCTGAGCGACGATCAGGCCTTTACCTATGTCCATGAGAGACGTGATATGCCGGATGACAACCGTAACTCAGCCAGGATGGGCAGGCAGCAGCAGTATATGGATGCCTTTATCAGGGCAGCAAAGGAGAAGACAGAGGAAGAGCCGTCGTTTGCGAATGATTTGTATTCAGAGCTTACTGATCAGGCGGTCACGAACATGAACGGACATGAAGTGAGCTACCTGCTCAATACATTTGCGACAAAGGATCTGACAGGAAGCCTTCATATAGAAGGAAAGTACAAAGAAGGAAAGATACTTGACGATGACAGGCCTCACGGTATGTTTAGTGCGGATCAGTCATCCATATTCGATAATCTGAGCACAATGCTGGGACTTTCGGCTAAGTAAAAGGATAAGAGAAGTGAGCGACGAGCGGATAGAGAAAAAAGAAAACCTGATAGCGGATGAGGCCGCAAACGATGATGAGGTGGAGGTAGACCTTGGGGAGCTGTTTTATTTTTACAGATCCCACCTGGTATCCATAATCCTGGTATTCATACTCGGTGCCCTTGCAGCGGGAGCTATAGCATTTTATCTGGTGACGCCTAAGTATACAGCTACCAGTAAGCTCTATATGGTCTCATCATCGACCAAGTCAGTCGTAGATATTTCGGATTTTAATATAGGAACATCACTGTCTCAGGACTACGTGGAGGTTCTTAAGACAAGACCAGTATATGAGTCAGTGATCGATAAGCTCCATCTGGACTATAACTACAGACAGCTATCAAAGATGATAAAGACCTCTGTGGTAGGAGATACGAGAATAGTCCAGATAGATGTGACGGATACCGATCCGAAGGAGGCAAGGGATATAGCAAATGCCGTAGCCGATGCCGCAGTAGAGCAGGTGCCGCGTACCATGGAGACCTCGGAGCCTCATATAATAGAGCCAGCCATAGTGCCGGACGAGCAGTCATCACCTCATCTGCTTATAGATATAGTGGCCGGTGGTCTGGCCGGACTTGTAATAATGCTTGTGATGCTTACAGTATCATTTATCTCTGATGATACCTTCCAGTCAGGAGAGGATGTGGAGAAGATGTTCGGAGTCATGCCTCTTACAGTTATCCCTGAGTCGGATCTGGGAATCCTGAATGAGAAGAATGAGTCAGATGACGATGACAAAGCCAACCGAAGAAGGGCGAAGGCCATGGCAAAGAACCGAAAGGCAAATGAGAGGGCCAGAGCAAGGTCGATGAAGAAGGCAGCCAGGAGGAGAAGATAATGCAGGAAATAGAGATAAAGAACCTGGGCGAGCTGCCATATGCAGTCGAGGAGGCCATGAACCGGCTCAGGATCAATGTGGGCTTCATGGGAAGCGATGTGAAGAAGATAATGGTCACATCGACGACCCCAAATGAGGGGAAGAGCTTTATCGCTATGCAGCTTTTCGCCCAGATGGCAAGGTCAGGCATGAAGTCGCTCTTTATAGACTGTGATCTGAGGAAGTCTATACTCAGTGACAAGTACGGAATGACAGTCACAGGGGCAGATGGCTACAGCGCCTTCACTGCCAGACCGCAGAGGGGCACCAGCTACTGTCTGTCGCATGACGGAGAGTTTGATGACTGTATATACAGGGTGAAGGGCATACCTGATGCCTATATAATGCCTAATACTGACAATATAGTCAATCCCTCGATGCTTTTTGAGAAGAGCAGGTTCTCTGACCTTCTTAGGTATGCATCGCTTAAATATAAATATGTCTTTCTCGATGTGCCGCCGCTCGATCTGGTGGCCGACGGAGAACAGATAGGAAGCAAATGCGACGGGGCTATCCTTGTCGTTAGAGGAGGGATAACCTCGAGAAACATGGCAAAGCATTCTGCCATGCAGCTCGAGAGGGCCGGATGCCCACTGCTTGGGATAGTCTTGAACCGTGTCGAGGGAGCCAAGGGCGGCTACTATTACAAGAAGTACGGCGGCTATTATGGCAAGAGCAAGTACTACGGTAAGGACAAGCAGTACTATTACGGCAAGAATAAATGATCTGGTATCCACATGCCCATGCATGTTGATATATACCTCTGAAAAGAGGGCGTCACTAGAAGATGGCAGAGCCGGAGAGGAAGTATGTATTTTGCTGCGGCTTTGCCTCGGGCGGGGAAGCCCGCCCGGTTGCACCAGTCCCTATCGCCAGATAGAAACGGTTCGGACGGAAAGGAGTTTTTTCATGAAACTTTCTATCAAGAAGATCCTTGCAACAGCAATGGCAGCAGCAATGGTTCTTTCAGTATCTCCGGCTGTAGCAAACGCCGCTGATTCAAAGACCACAGCAACTGAGCCAACATCACAGACCAATGCAGAGGCTGAAAAGAGCAATGCAAAGGGAGTTGAGACAGTTGCAGCCAACACCAGCGCAAGTGGAAAGGCTACTGTAACAGAGATCACAGTTTCCAACAAGAAGGCTGTAACGGTTCCTTCTAAGGTTACTGTAAACGGTGTAGTATACACTGTTACAAAGCTCGGCGCTAATGCTTTCAAGGGCGAGACAGTAAAGAAGGTTACTCTTCCTTCATCAATCACTTCTCTTGGATCAAAGGCCTTCACAGGTGTCAAGGGCTTAAAGACCGTAAAGATCAGCACCACAAAGAAGGTATCAGTTAACAAGGCTGCCTTCAAGGGCGTAAACACCAAGGGAATCACCATTACCGTAAGCAAGAAGATGAGCAAGAAGAATCTCAAGGCTCTCAAGGCTTCTCTCAAGAAGGCTGGCTTCAAGGGTAAGGTAAAGGTTGCCTGAGAGGGATTTTTATCAAACCTTAAATCTTGAAAAGGATTTATAAACCCGTTCCGGGCATGGGCCGGAACGGGCTATATATTGGGATTTTTTCAAATACGCCGTTACAAAAGCTTATGGATGAGGTCGTCGCCAAAGCGCGCGCTGTCTGATATAAGCCGTAAGAAATTATAGTCAGTCTGGTTTCAGGACCTTTTAAGCAATTAAAGGGCGCTGAAAGCGGGATGGCGGAGCACGCCTGAAAGGAAAAGTAAATATGCCAATGCAAAAGAGTGGAGAGAGAGCAGATGTACAGTAAAAACAGATCCTGGATGCTGAAGCATCTGGATTTTATGATTATTGACATCATTACCTGTAAGGTCGCTTTTCTCCTGTCCTTTATGCTGAGGCAGGGAGGGGGAGCTGCAGAACTTCTAAGAGGTGTATATTTCTCAGATGCAGTAGATTTTAACAATATAATATTCAGAGATTTGTTCTTCGCGATTTTTTTCCTGTGCATTCTGGATGTGATATTTCAAAAGTCGCACACTAATATCTTAAAGAGAGGATTTCTGAAGGAGGCCAAGTCCTGTCTGAAGCTTAGCACTGCTATATTTATCGAGCTTCTTATCATCCTGTTCGCGCTGAAGATCTCGGCAAGCTTCTCTAGGCTCGTGCTTTTATACTTCTGGATCGGCTCTACGATTCTGATGCTCATATTCAGGAGCTGCTACAAGGTAATCCTAAAGGCCATCCTGGGACAGGATACCTACCACACGAGGCATCTGATCCTTCTGGCCACGGAAGAAGAGATGCCTTCTCTTGTGCGAGAGTTTTCTGAGAAACAACATGACATACGCCTTACGGGCTGTATGATCCCCGCTGCCAGTGCCGCAGATGCTTCAAGCGAGGCGGCAGCAGGTCACCATGGTGCAGGAAGCAAGACGGCATCAGGTCATCATGACACAGGAAGCGAGTCTGTGACTGGTATTCCCGTAGTGGCAAAAGATCCGTCAAGTGCGCTCGCATATCTAAAAAGCCACTGGGTGGATGAGGTCTTCATCTCTCGCGGGATGAGTGGCAAGGCAGTGGATGATTTCATCAGAGGCTGCCATGTGATGGGTATCACGACTCACCAGGAGATCAACGTCGAGGAGGATCACACTGCCGAGGTGGCTGTCGAGACGATGGCCGGTACTGTGGTGGTCACAGGATCACTACGGATCATAGACCCGATGCTTCTTCTGGTAAAGAGGATCATAGATATAATAGGCTCAGTTATCGGCATGGCTCTCTGCGCGTTGTTGACAGTGTTCGTAGCAATCCCGGGCATACTCATCTGTGATCCCGGCCCTGTATTCTACAAGCAGAAAAGGGTCGGAAAGAACGGCCGGGTGTTCAACCTGTACAAGTTCCGCTCCATGTATCTGGACGCTGACGAGAGAAAGGCTGCCCTGATGAAGAAGAATGAGATGCAGGGAGCCATATTCAAGATGAAGAATGATCCCCGCATCATAGGCAGCGGCCCTGACGGCAGCCGCCACGGCTACGGCTGGTTCATCCGCAAGACTTCTATCGATGAGTTCCCCCAGTTCATCAATGTCTTCCTCGGCCAGATGTCCCTCGTAGGCACCCGCCCTCCCACACTCGATGAATGGCAGCAGTACGAGGCTCATCACAGGGTCCGCCTGGCAGTCCGCCCCGGCATCACCGGCGTCTGGCAGACCAGCGGCCGCAACCAGGTAAGTGACTTTGAGGACATTGTAAACCTCGACCTCTCATATATCAACAACTTCTCGATCGGCAATGACATCAGGATAATCGCAAAAACAGTGAAGCAGATATTCAGAGGGGAAGATGGGGCGGAGTGAAGGCAGGTGCCTTCTCATCACTGGCCATGTCAGTATCATGCTTATGATTGTTTTTATTCCATACTCTGGCATTCATTCACGGGTTGGTCAGCGATTGACAGGCGAGAAAATGATTAGACCCGCAGGTGAATGGATGAGTGTGTTTCACGTTTTAAATGAAAAGATTTTTAATGAGGGAGTGTAGTGACAGGTGCAGGATGTATTTATTATCGGATCAAAAGGATTAGGAAATTACGGCGGCTATGAAACGTTCGTAATGAAATTAATCGACTACCACTCGTCTAATCAGAATATACGCTACCACATCGCGTGCAAGGCAAATGGATCCGGGTACATGGATGAGAAAAAGCTTCCAGGCGCCAAGACCGTAAGCCCACATCATTTCAAGTACAGAAACGCAATCTGCTATAAGGTTCCAGTGAAGGAGCAGTTTAAGTCTGCACAAGCAATTTTCTATGACATCGATTCTCTGAAATGGGCGATAAACCATATCAAGAAACATCATATCGAGCATCCAATCGTTTATGTTTTGGCGTGCAGGATCGGACCATTCTTTGAAAAATACGTAAAAGAGATTCACCATCTCGGTGGAAAGGTCTTTGTAAACCCCGACGGCCATGAGTGGATGAGAGCCAAGTGGTCTGCACCGGTTCGAAAATACTGGAAGGAATCGGAGAGAGGTATGGTAAAGCATGCAGACCTATTAATCTGTGATTCCGTCAACATTGAGAAATACATAAAAGAAGAGTACGGAAAATATAGCCCACACACAACATTTGTCGCTTACGGCGCGGATGTGGTAAAGAGCGAGCTGGAGGATACGGATCCGTTGTTCACAGGCTGGCTGAAAGAACAGGGGCTGAAACCGTATCAGTACTATTACTGCTGCGGACGTTTTGTTCCGGAGAACAACTTCGAGACGATGATCCGGGAGTTCATGAAAAGTAAGACAAAGCGTGATTTTGCGATCATCACGACAAAGAACGATGCGTTCCTTAATGAACTGGATGAGAAGCTTGGATTTAGGAAAGACCCACGAATTAAGTTTGTTGGTACAGTCTACAATCAGGAGCTTTTAAAGAAGATCCGAGAGCAGGCTTATGCGTACTTCCACGGCCATAGCGTTGGAGGAACGAACCCTTCGTTACTTGAAGCTCTGGGAAGTACACGCTTGAACCTCTTGTTTGACGTTGGCTTTAACAAGGAGGTCGGTCAGGATGCAGCTCTTTATTGGAGCAAAAAAGATGGCGACCTGGCGGGACTGATTGACCGAGTGGACGTGCTTGAAGATGCGGTACTGGAAGAGTACGGACGGAAGGCAAAGCAGAGGATCAGGGACGCATACAGCTGGCAGTTTATTGCTGATAGATATGAAGAGATATTTTGTGAGGAATAGGAAGAAGACATAGATGATTAGTGAAAAGATCCGTGAGGAGTATCAAAGATGGTGTCAGAAAGCAACGATAGATGCGGATCTGATTCCTGAATTAAAGAATCTAAACGAAGCAGGTATCGAGGACGCATTTTACAAGAATCTTGCGTTTGGTACCGGCGGTTTACGAGGCACGATCGGGGCAGGTACAAACCGGATGAATGTTTATACGGTTGCAAAAGCCACACAGGGCCTCAGTAATTATCTCCTTCGTAAATATGGTACAACGGCATCAGTCGTAATAGGTTACGATTCCCGTATCAAATCAGATGTGTTCGCCAAAATTGCAGCATCTGTCTTCTCATCAAATCACATCTCTGTGCATATCTGGCTAAAGCTAAATCCGGTTCCAACCGTTTCATACGCTACACGGTATTTACATACATCAGCAGGTGTGATGATCACGGCTTCTCACAATCCGTCCAAGTACAACGGATACAAGGTTTATGGGGACGACGGTTGTCAGATCACGACAGAAGCAGCAACGGAAATCTTGAAAGAGATCGAAGCCGTTGATGTTTTTGATGTGCGGATTCCGGAGTTCAAGGCAGGGGACAAGATCACTTATATCCCGGATGAAGTGCTGACATCCTTTATCGAAGAGGTAAAGAAACAGTCCGTCGTAAAGGAAGAGATCGACCGGAATGTTGCTATCGTTTACAGCCCTTTGAACGGCACAGGTCTGATACCCGTAACGAGGACATTAAAGGAGTCTGGATTTACCAATATCACCGTAGTGAAGGAACAGGAACAGCCGGATGGAAATTTCACGACCTGTCCATATCCGAATCCGGAGATACGCGAAGCAATGCAATTGGGGCTTGAGTACTGCAAGAAGGTTAACGCAGATCTGATGCTGGCTACGGATCCTGACTGTGATCGCTGCGGAATTACCGTAAGAAACAGTGAAGGTGAGTACCAGCTTCTGACCGGTAACGAAACCGGACTTCTTCTTCTTGACTTCATCTGCAGTCAGCGGATCAAGAACGGAACAATGCCGGAGAACCCGGTGATGATCAAGACCATTGTTACTACCGATATGGGGAAGCAGATCGCTGACCATTACGGCGTGATAACCATTGACGTCCTGACGGGATTCAAGTTCATCGGTGAGCAGATCGGCATCTTGGAGAAGCAGGGACATGTGAATGATTACATCTTCGGCTTTGAGGAATCCTATGGATATTTGACTGGTGGTTATGTCCGCGACAAAGATGCTGTGGATGCAGCGTTCATGATCTGTGAGATGTTCGCTTATTACAAGACACATGGCATCTCTCTTCTTGATAAGTTGGATGAACTTTACCGGACTTACGGATACCGGCTTAACATGCTCCATTCCTACGAGTTCGATGGATCTGCAGGCTTTGAGAAGATGCAGGAGATTATGAAGAGGTTTCACCAAGGGATGATAGAGCTTGGCGGTAGACAGGTGGAAAACATACTGGACTACAGTCAGGGTTTGGACGGCCTTCCGAAGTCTGATGTTCTGAAATATCTAATCGAGGGCAACAGTTCGGTGGTAGTCCGTCCTTCCGGAACAGAGCCGAAGCTCAAGGTTTACATTTCCATCTCTGCGAACTCTATGGAGACAGCGAAGGATGAAGAACAGAAGATTGCAGACCAGATGACAGAATACATGCAGTAAGGGGAGATAAGTCGTGAATATCATTTTACTTTCAGGCGGATCCGGCAAAAGACTGTGGCCGTTATCTAATGATGTAAGAAGCAAACAGTTCATCAAGCTCTTTAAAGATGAGGAGGGAAACTATGAATCCATGGTTCAGAGAGTTTTCCGTCAAATTTCCAGAGTGGATAAGGCTGCCAAGGTTACGATCGCAACATCCAAATCGCAGGTTGCTGCTATCCACAACCAGCTAGGCGATTCTGTGTCTGTCTGTGTTGAGCCGATGAGAAGAGATACTTTCCCAGCAATCGCACTGGCTGCAACTTATCTGCATGATGAACTTGGTGTTTCTGAGAATGAGGCAGTCGTAGTTTGCCCTGTCGATCCCTATGTGGATGACACCTATTATGAGGCAGTAGCAAAACTTGGGGCACTGGCTGAGAAAGATGCAGCAAATTTGACTCTGATGGGTATTCAGCCAACTTACCCTTCCGAGAAGTACGGATACATCATTCCAGAGACAAAAGACGTGATTTCCAAGGTTAAGGAATTCAAGGAAAAGCCGGATAAGGAGACCGCACAAAAGTATCTGGATCAGGGTGCGGTATGGAATGCTGGTGTATTCGCGTTTAAACTCGGCTATCTTGTTGAGAAGGCACACAGTATGCTGAATTTCAAGGATTACCGTGATTTGTATGCAAAATATAGCCAGTGTCCGAAGATCTCCTTTGACTATGCTGTTGTTGAAAAGGAACCTTCCATTCAGATGATGCGTTATGCAGGAGAGTGGAAAGATGTCGGTACCTGGAACACAATGTCTGAAGTTATGGCAGATCCAATCAAAGGTGATGCAACGGTTGATGAGACTTGTGAGAATGTCAACATTATCAACGAACTGGAAATCCCGATCCTTGTCATGGGAGAGAAGAACATGGTGGTCGCTGCATCCGGTGACGGAATTTTTGTCGCTGATAAAGAGCGCTCCGGATATATGAAGCCATATGTGGAGAAGATTGCCACAGAGGCAAAGTATATTGAGAAGTCATGGGGATCCTATCATGTACTGGACGCTGGAGAAGGATACCGTCTTCTAAAGGTTAAACTGACTGCCGGAAGACGAACGTCCTATCACTGTCATGAGTTAAGAGACGAGTCCTTCACAATTCTAAGTGGTAATGGAAAGACTGTCATCGACGGCATGGAGCAGATTGTCCGACCAGGTGACATCGTTACCATGGCAGCTGGATGCAAACATACTCTTATTGCTGAGACTGAAATCATTGCATTGGAAACACAAGTTGGGGAAGAAATCACTTTTGACGATAAGAAGAAATTTCCACTTGATAGCAGGTTTGTAGAAGGAAGAATTTAATGTCGCCTATTTTGCTGGCACCGTCAGGGAAGGATTATCTCTGGGGTGGTAACCGATTGAAAACAGAATATGGGAAGGACATTAAATTAACTCCACTTGCAGAGACATGGGAGTGTTCGGTTCATCCAAACGGCCCATGTTATGCCATCTCAGGAGAGTATAAAGGAATGACGCTCGCTGAGATCATCAAGATGCATCCGGAGTATGTGGGAAACAAGAATACCCAGATCCCTGTACTCATTAAGTTCATTGATGCAGCAAAGGATCTTTCTGTTCAAGTGCATCCTTCTGATGAGTATGCCAGAGAACATGAAAACGGACAAAACGGCAAGACGGAAATGTGGTATGTGCTCGAGGCAAAAGAAGGGGCAAAGCTCGTCTGGGGATTTGAGCACAAGGTTACAAAGGAGATCCTAGAGAAGGATATCGCAGAGGGCACTTTGCAGAACGATCTCCATTATGTGCCGGTTCATAAAGGCGATGTGTTCCTCATTGAGTCCGGAACGGTTCATGCGATTGGAGAGGGAATTCTTCTTGCAGAGATTCAGGAGAGTTCCGATCTGACCTATCGGCTTTACGACTACAATCGGAGAGATAAGAATGGAAACCTCAGAGAGCTTCACTTTGGCAAGGCGATGCAGGTTCTCAATATGAATCCCATCGGAGATACCAGTCAGAAACCACGCTATGTCCGGTATTTCTACGGATGCTCCAGAGAAATGCTTTGCCGGTGCAAGTATTTTGAAACAGAAAAAATTCAGGTTACTAAAGGATTTTCTTTCTCGGTGATGAAGAACTCTTTCCAGGTGCTTCTCTGTACAAATGGAGAAGGTGGTCTGGAGACAGACGGAAGCAACAGACCGTTGAGATTCCAAAAGGGAAGCTGCATTTTCCTTCCCGCAGGACTTGGAAGATGCCATGTGATTGGAGAGTGCGACTTGTTGAAAATAAGGTGTTAGAAGGAGAATAAAATGAGAGTTGTGCTACTTGATCAGATCACAAAGGTTAATTATAAATACACATACCCTTTAGCTAACGGCCTTCAAAATGCAGGAGTACATGTAGATCTAGTAATGGATCAAAAAAAAGAGGATGAAAATTGCACATGTGAGAAATATCGATTTTTTAATACTGACGAGAAAAATGTTGGAAAAATGAAGAAAGTACTAAATTATGTCCAATCCTATAAAAGGATAGGACGATTGCTTTCACAAGGAAACTATAGTGTTTTGCATACGGAATGGTTTAATTTCTCCCCCATTGATTATCACTATTTAAAACAATTGAAGGATAAGTATGGAATAAGATATGTGGCAACTGTACATGACATACTTCCTTTTAACCAGAAGTTTTATGATATGTATTTTCATAAAAAGCTCTATGGATTGGCAGACTCAATTATTCTTCAAGCTCCGGGAAATGTGAAAAGGTTTGTTGATTTATTTCCTGAGAATAAAGAAAAAATACATATGATACCGCATGGACACATGCTAGATTATGTTGAGATCGTAAATCAAAACGAAGCTAGAAAGCATTTGGATATTCCAAATGATAAAACAGTATTCCTATTCTTTGGCCAAATAAAGAGAGTTAAAGGTGTTGATATACTTTTAAAGGCATTTTTAAAGCTCCTTCAGAAGAGGGATGACATTTATCTCGTTATTGCGGGTAGTGTCTGGAAAGCAGATTTTTCTGCCTGTCAGGAAATTATCGATCGGAATGATTTTAAAGGCTGCTTACGAACAGACATTCACTATATTCCAGATGATGAGGTAAAATATTATTATTCAGCCACAGATGTTTGCGTTCTTCCCTATACGGATGTTTATCAGTCTGGTGTTATTCAATTGGCCTATGGATATCAAAAGCCGGTTGTTTCCTCTGACCTTCAAGCTTTTACTCAGTTTGTAAAAGAGGGAGAAACCGGGTTTATTTCAAAGGCATGTGATGTTGAAAGTCTTACTGGTGCAATGGACAAAGCAGCAAATTCAAATCAGTTGGTCGAGATTGGTAAAGCTGGTTATGAACTTGTGAAAAAAACTCTTAATTGGGATGACCTTGCAAGAAAAATAGTAGAGGATTGCTACAGCGAATGATAGAAACGAACAATATAAAAGAAAAATCTGTAGCTATTATATTAGTAAATTATAATGGCGCAAAAGATACTGTTGAGTGCATTAATAGTATTGAAAGATCTTTATATTCTAATTTTCATATAATTGTAGTAGATAATTGCAGCACTGATAATTCAATAGAAATATTAGAAGAACAAAAAAAGAAATATTTATTTGACTTGGTGATCTCTCCTGAGAATAAAGGCTTTTCTTCTGGAAATAATATAGGAATTATTTTTGCAAAAAGCAAATATTCGCCAGACTATTTCTGGCTGTTGAATAATGACACCCTTGTAAATGAAGATACGTTAAGAAAATTGGTTAATGGCTTTTTGCATGGCAATGGGATTGGAGTTACTACAGGAAAGATTTTCTATAATAGTAATAGATCTAAGATCTGGTATGCGGGGGGGAGTATAAGTGCCGTTACTGCGAGAACAGAACATTGGAATTTTAATCAATTCTGCTCCATGTCAAATTATGAAGATGCAGAAGAAGTAACTTTTGCTTCTGGATGTTGTATGCTGATATCAAAAGACGTGATAGCTTCAGTGGGCTTATTAGATGAAAGCTATTTTTTATATGAGGAAGACGCTGATTATTGTTTAAGGATATTAAAACATTCATTTAGTATTTTTTATTGTCCACAGGCGGTTCTATATCACAAAGTGAGTGCAAGCACAGGTGCGAATTCTCCTCTTACGCAGTATTATCTTGTACGTAATAAGTATAAATTGATAAACAAAAATTATAGTGGCGCAAATAAGGTAATGGCATATATATATTCTACATTACAGCTACTATTTCGATGCTTGAAGCATGAATTAAATTTGCCTAACTATTTAAAAGGCTTAGAAGGTTTTTGGCACAATGAGAATGGTAAGGGAAGTCTGTTCGAATAGCTCTGGATACAATATCCACAGTTTGCTGTACCAGGAAACACCACTTGCTTTCAGCTGTGATAGGAGAGCGGCTATTTCCTTTTATTTTTGTGACTATACAAAATTCTAACATTATTATGTTTATAAAATGGCAATGGCATTTGAAAAGGAGAAAACCACAATTGCTCGTAAAAAAAAGAGATATTATTGACTTTACTTATTGTTTTATTTGGGGATTCTATGTTTTGATAAATGAGCTTAATTATACATTATTGGTTGACCAAAGCTCATTTTCTATCTGGGTTCAAGTTTCAAGATATACTGCTATTATAGTATTATTATTGCTGACTTTATTTAATAATACAATTCCTCTTAGATATGGAATACTTGTTTCTATTGTGGTTCCACTTACAATTTATGCTACAAGAACAATTTATTCACTACCAATAATTGTGTTAGTATTATTTATCGTTTGTGCACAGCAAGCCAATTTTAAACATGTTGTATTTACAAGTTTAGTGGCACAATTAATAGTTCTAGCTTTATGCTTATTAGGAGTATTCACAGGGACAGTAAGAGACCTTGTTTATACTGCTGAAGAAGGAAGAATACGACATAGTTTGGGATATAATTATGCGACATATATTTCAAAAGTATTTTTATTTTGTCTGTGCTATTACTTCTTCCTGAGAAAAAAAGTCAGTTTGTTTGAAGTGATAATATTTGAAGGACTGAATTATTTAATCTTTATATATACAAATACTAGAACTGTGTTCTATTTGGCTTCAATTTTCATTTTAGCCATCTATCTTGTGAAAAGATTTAATATCAGTGATATAAAACAACCACTGAAAAGCTTACTTGTCTTTGTGTATCCGATATGTGCAGTCTTTAGTTTTTGGATACAGAGAATGTATAGTAGTGATCCTGCTAAATGGAGTTTTTTAAACTTAAATAACAGGCTATTAATGGGAAAAAATGCGTTACTAGAATATGGCATTAATTTGCGCGGAACAAATATAATATGGGTGGGAATGACAGCGTATACCCGAAATAATCTCTTGACTTATAATTACGTAGACAATTCCTACTTATATGTATTGATAACATATGGCGTAATTTTCTTTTCCATTTTAATGCTTTTTGAAATAATAATAATGCAATATGCTATTCATGAAAAGAATTTTACGTTGATAACAATATTGGCAATGCTGGCGGGATATTTTATCATTGAATCACAAATAATTGATTTAGCATATAATCCGTTTATTTTATTGGCTGGTTACTCATTCAGTAATACTATCCGAAGAAGAAAAAAAGTTGGGAGTACCAAACTATGAATATAAAAAAATATGTGAATTTATATAAAAGCTTTCTTGGACAAAGAGATAAAAACATTTGGCTATTCGGCTCTTGGTTTGGTGAAAAAATAGCAGATAATCCTAAATATTTATATTTATATTGTTTAAATTGTGGTATCAATGCTGTATGGATAACCAAAAATACAAATGTATATAATTTTTTGAAATCAAACAATTATCCTGTTGAAATGGCAGATAGTGAAAAAGGCATTGCTCTTTGCAAAACAGCAAAATATTATATTACTTGTACATCATTAAATGATATATGCGATGAATATTCCGGAGGAGCAGTTTTAGTTAATTTGTGGCATGGTATACCATTGAAGAAAATTGTCTATGATGATAAGTATGATTCATGGAGAAATACAAAAAAAGAGAAATTGCAGAGAATGATAAGAAAATTGCCTGACAGCAAGTCGTATGTTTGCTCAACGAGCGAGACGATTTCTAATATATATCTAAGTGCATTTAAATTATCAAAATCGCATGTTATTCAAATCGGACAAGTAAGGAATGACTGCTTTTTTGACGGCAGCATGAAGCATAGAACATATGCTAATATTCCATATAAACATCTCATTTCTTATCTGCCGACACATCGGAATGAAGGAAAAACAAAAATTGAAGATCATGTCATTTTTGACCTTGCGAAACTGGAAGGTTTTTGTAAAAAAAATGATTGCCTTTTTCTCATAAAGAAACATTTTTACCATAATAAAGAAAACTCGGATCTTTCTGCTTATCCGCATATTATTGATCTGACAACCAGAAATGATATTGATACGCAGGAGTTGATGTATAACACTGATGTGTTAATTACAGATTATTCTTCTTGCTACATTGATTACTTATTATTGGATCGTCCGATTGTGTTCTACTGCTTTGATTATGAACACTATTTAAAAGCAGATCGTGAGATGTATTTCAATTATGATGATGTTACCCCTGGTGCTCATGCGAGAAACTTTGACGAGCTTCTCCCAGCACTGCAGCATGCATTAGACGGGAATGAGAGATATAAAGATAGGCAAGAACAAGTTAAGAATCTTTTCTATAGTAAAGAAAATCAGGGAATCGTTGCACCAAGATTAGTAGAAGCAATCAAAAAACTATAAATTTACTCTTGGAACAAAGCCGTTATGAATAAACTATTAGCAAAATATAAATCTTTCCCAGTCCAGGTGAGAGCATCGTTCTGGTTCTTGATCTGCTCTTTTTTGCAAAAGGGCATTTCCATGCTTACGACGCCAATTTTTACTCGTTTACTGACAACCGGAGAATATGGCCGTTTTAATGTTTTTAATTCATGGCTTGGAATTGCCAGCATTATCGTGGGTTTGAATTTATGGGCAGGAGTGTATCAGCAGGGGCTAATTAAATACGATAAAGAAAGGAGAGTGTTTTCATCATCCTTACAGGGGCTGACGCTTCTATTAGTTTGTGCATGGACAGTAGTATATCTTGTCTCGCATCAGTTTTGGAATCATTTGCTCGGGCTAACTACGGTTCAGATGCTTGCTATGTTATGTATGGTATGGACTAGCTCCGTATTTAACTTTTGGTCTACAGAACAGCGAGTTTATTATCGTTATCGGGCACTAGTGGCAGTAACATTACTTGTTTCTCTTGCCAAACCACTGCTTGGAATCGTCCTTGTTATTCATGCGGATGACAAGGTTACAGCCAGAATCCTAGGTCTTGCTCTTGTTGAACTCGTGGGCTACTCATGGTGCTTTGTTGTGCAGATGAGGAAAGGAAAAAAGTTCTACTCTGCTCAGTTCTGGAAGTACGCGGTTGGATTCAATCTGCCATTGATTCCACATTATTTATCACAGGTGGTGTTGAATAATTCTGACCGCATCATGATTAATACCATGGTTGGGGATAGTGCCGCCGGGATGTACAGTCTGGCTTACTCACTTGCAATGATAATGACGCTGTTCAATACTGCGCTGATGAATACACTAACGCCCTGGATGTACCAGAAGATCAAGGATAAGGATATCAAAGCACTGGCTCCGGTCGGTTATATGTCTCTAGCAATTGTTGCGGTAGTAAATCTTCTGCTGATCATGCTGGCACCAGAAGCGGTGAGGATCTTTGCTCCGGCATCTTATTATGAAGCAATCTATTGTATTCCTCCGGTTGCAATGGGGGTGCTTTTCCTGTATTCTTATGATCTTTTTGCCAAGTTCGCATTTTATTATGAGAAAACTAAATTGATCATGTCAGCGAGCGTTTTAGGAGCAATACTGAATATTATCCTAAATTATTTCGGCATTAAGATGTTTGGATATGTTGCGGCAGCATATACGACATTAATCTGCTACATCCTTTATTCTGTATTCCATTACATCGTAATGACGAAGATCTGCAATACATTTCTGGGTGGTGCGAAGCCATATAATACCAAGTTCCTTATTGTATTTGCGCTTGTATTCTTAGCATTTGGATTCTTGATGTTATTCACATATACATTTCCTGTGATTCGCTATTGCGTTATCGCAGCAACAGTTATCGTTATGGTCTGGAAGAGAAAGATGATCATTGAATCTCTTCAGAAGATTATGACATTAAGAAAGAAGTAATTTATGAGTAGAATCGGAGTCCTTGGAGCCGGAACATGGGGAATGGCTCTAACCAGAATGTTAAGCAGGTCCGGGCATGATGTTCAGGTTTGGTCTGCACTTCCGGAAGAAATAGATCAGCTGTCCACAGCGAGAAGGCAAAAAAATATCCCGGACATGGTTATTCCGGAAGAAGTTGAGTTTACAAAGGATATCAGGGAAGTCTGTGCGAATAAAGACATACTGCTGTGTGCAGTTCCTTCTATATTTACAAGATCTACGATCAGAAGAGCAACACCTTACATTCCTGATGGCCAGATTATTGTTGATGTGGCGAAGGGTATCGAGCCGGGAACGTTGTATACCTTGACTCAGGTGATCCGGGATGAACTATCGAAAGATGGAAAGCATGAAAAAGTCCAGACGGTAGCGCTTTCTGGCCCAACTCATGCAGAAGAGGTGGCAAAGGATATTCCGACAACCATCGTTTCTGCCTGTGAGGATCTGGAAACTGCAGAAAAGGTTCAGGACATCTTCATGAATACCTGCATGCGTGTTTATACCAATACTGATGTGATGGGAGTTGAGCTCTGCGGAGCACTGAAGAATATTGTTGCTCTTGCATCTGGAATTTCATCAGGACTAGGATATGGTGACAATACAAGAGCTGCTCTTATTACCAGGGGTATTGCCGAGATTAAGCGTCTGGGTGTAAAGATGGGATGCTTGGAAGAAACCTTTAATGGTTTATCTGGTATCGGAGATCTGATTGTCACAGCCACAAGTGTTCACAGCAGAAACAATCGATGTGGATATTTGATTGGACAGGGGAAGACACCAGATGAAGCAAAAAAAGAAGTCGGCATGGTTGTTGAAGGAATTAATGCTATTCAAGCTGCTATGGAGCTTTCTGAACAATATAAGGTTGAACTTCCGATTATTTCAGCGGTTGATGCAGTCATAAATCATGGTGCGAATCCGCGTAAAACCGTTGACATGCTCATGAACCGGGATAAGAAATCAGAGCTATCAAAATCATTACTGGACATTAATTTTGAACACACACTACTTAAGAATGAGAGGCAAACTGGTATGAAACGAGTTATTACTTATGGAACATTTGATTTGTTGCATTATGGCCACATCAATCTGTTAAGACGGGCAAAGGCGCTGGGTGATTACCTGATTGTTGCTTTATCAACGGATGAATTTAACTGGAACTCGAAACATAAGAAAACTTACTTCTCATACGAGCAGAGAAAACAGCTTCTCGAAGCGATTCGGTATGTAGATCTTGTTATCCCAGAAGAGGACTGGCAGCAGAAACGAACTGATATGAAAGAGTATCATATCGACACTTTTGTTATGGGTGATGACTGGAAAGGTAAGTTTGACTTCTTAAAAGAAGAGGGAGTTGATGTAGTTTATCTTCCAAGAACACCGGAAGTCAGCTCTTCTAAGATTAAGCATGATTTGTATGATGCAGCAGAGGTAGCGGATAGCAAGACCAATCATGATGATCTGAATACGGATCCTCAGTAAGCTCTATCACCTCCACTTCGGCCTTTTATTAATTTTTATTAGACTGGGGGATTCCTGTACCAGTGTTCCAGATGATGATAAATTATTGGCGTCACATAATGGGAGGCACCGTTAAAAAAGTATTACAAATATTATGGAAGTGTTGCACCCACTGCCTAACAAAGAGAAACGCGGTGAGTATTTCGTGCTTGGGATACCAGCTTTCAGTTGAATGATACCGACATTCCACTTCATGATACCATTCAAATTTATTCTGATAATTCCGAAGTAGCGTACCACTGTTCCGCGGAAGCGTACCGCATTGAAAATCCGAAGTAGAATTGCCCTAGGAAGTCTCCCGATTCGGCGAAAGGAGGCTCATGTCAAGAGCACCATGGAATAACGCAGTGGTTGATTTAATCCGTCAAGAAAATGGTTAAAATAATACGACCCAAAATGGTCAGAATAACCCGGCGCTAACATGCGATATTTTATATAAGAGATATCAATTATATAATGCAGCTGGTGAGAAGAAAGAGATAATGTTATTAGAATGAGGTAAGCTGTAATGTGTATACAAAATAGGGGGGGGTACCACCGAGATAGTGTAATTGACTTTGTTAAGGGAGTTGGAATAATTTTAATGGTATTTCGACATGCCAACGGTCCGTATTCAGATTTTGTCTTACTATTTCATATGGCTATTTTCTTCATTGCCAGTGGATGGCTAATTAATCTGAAGTATTCAGCAGATATTCATTCAATATTTGTATATATTAAGAAAAAACTTAGGGGGCTTTGGGTTCCGTATGTTGGGTTTAATGTTGCGTACCTGGTTTTAAATGATTTGTTTATCAAGTTGAATATTTTAACCAATGATCCAGAGTTCCTAGAAGCGAAAGAAATAGATGGTAGGTATTTGCATTTAACGCAACCGATGGGGGTTATAAAGACGGGAAAAGAGATCATTAAGGTGTTTCTTTTTCAAGGCGGAACCGATATTGGCGGCGCACTCTGGTTCTTCAATACGCTGTTCTTTGTATTGATCCTATATATGATTTTGCAATTTGTGTTGTGTAGAATAATGAAAGATTCGCACATAGAACTTGCACAGTTGATCGTTGCTATTCTGCTTCTGGTAGTAGGATATTGCTGTCAGAGGCGCGGAATTTCAGCTCATGGATTCAGTAGAGTTCTGTCATATTATTGTTTTATCTACTTGGGCCATGTATTTCACAAATACAATGTTTTCAACACCAAAATTAAGCCTTTTATTTTGTTTACGGCTTCGTTATTAGTTCTTTTGCTGATGTATCATCATGGCAGTATTAACCTGGCAGGCAATGATTATCCCAATCCTGTGTATTTGATTGTTGCATCTGTTGCAGGCTGGACCATGTTATATTCGCTGGGAATGATGCTTCGAAAAACAAAGAATTTCACAAGTGTTCTTCAATATATCAGCATTCATTCTGTGCCGATTGTCGGAATGCATTTCCTGTGTTTCAAGATCGTCAGCTTGATTGCAGTTCTTGCTCTTGGAATGAAGATGTATATGATAGCGGCTTTTCCGGTGCTGGAACTTCCGGGAGCATGGTGGCTTCTTTACACAGTAGTCGGAATCTCGATACCACTGTTGGCTGATAGGGTATGGATTATGGTTCGGAGACGTATTCTTGCACGTTTGAATATTCCGGCCTCAGGGTACCGCCATTCCGCAGAATGATACCGTTTGTCCGCAACAGCATACTTCTCCGCGACATAGTACCATTTTTCCCGCGCATTCGTACCGCGGAAAATCCGGCGTAGAATCTAAGATGGGAAATAGTCCCGATTCTACGAAATCCTTTGTTATGGCCAAATTGACTGATAATATTCTTGATGATGCGAAGGATAAGTTGCACACGAGGGACCTGCCCCACAATTATTAATGTATTGAGGTGAATTTGATTTATTGTTTAAAAAGTACATTTCCATCCTACTTTTAATCTTAGCCATCCTTCTCATCATTGCCTTTACGCTACAACCGGGCTCAGCGTCAGCTGCGCTTGCTATGCATTTCGTCAATGTTATTGCGAAGGTGAATAACAAATTAAATCACACCACGGCAGATTGGTATGCCTTCTACATTCTCGTCCGGAAGTTTGCCCATTCAGTTGAGTACCTGGTGATGGGAGTTACGTCAAGCTTCTTCTTCCTTGTGTGGGTCAGGAAACGTCCCTTTCTGCTGGCTGTAGTATTCTGCGCGGTTGTGTCGATATGTGACCAGCTCAGTAAGATCGTTGTTCCAGGACGCGAATTCGACATTACAGACATTCCGTTCGATGTGATGGGGTATCTGATCGGGATCTTACTCGTGTATGTAGCAAGACATGAGTGGCATAAGTTCAAACAGAGGTGATGGGTCTTCCTCACCTTCTCGATCGCCAGTACCTCCTCCGCATCCTGAATAAGTAACGCTGTGGCGACTATCCTGGCAACAGGTAGATGGGGTTATGGCAGCACGTTAGAATAAAAGTAGAACGGTTCCATGCTGTTGCACTGGCTAGGTACTTTCCATCTCCAGGGGTGGGTCAGTTTTAAACGTTAAACATGGATCAGTTTTAATTATAAATCAACACTTATCTTACTTAATAGAAAAACACTATTCGCAAAAAATACATAGAGAAACTGAAAAAAAGCCATTTATCGCTTGATAACATGAAAGGCTTCGACCCATTGACTGAAGCTAAGCCTATACATATAATGAAGTAGAAGCGAGGCCAAGCTTGTAAACATAAACTAAAGCATTAGGAGAAATACAGAATGTTTGAGATTAGACACGGTATTGAAGTCTATTATGAGAATAAGAAAGAGAAACGTAATATCGTTTTCTTTCCAGAAAATATATATAAGTATTACGACACAGGAGGGATGCTTTTTGAGGCGATTACTGATGAAGCAACATTTCTTATCACAACAAAACTGGAAACGATGATTCATGATTATCCTGGATATGCGGATCCGCTTACTATAGAAAGCGTGACTGACGGGTTTAAATGGTTGTACGGAACCGTTCAAGACGAGGAAAGGCCGGTAGTCACGGAATTATTCAGAAGCGGATTCACAGAAGTTATCAAAAGCGTTCTAACACAGTGTGAGCATGAAGATAATGTTTCTTTTGAAAATATCGGCGCTTTTATGGAACGGTGCTATACAGAATATTTTGATAATTTGAAAGCGCTTTCAGCTTTTTTTGATGCGCTCGCAGCGGATGCCATTGGAACTGCAGACGATTTTCAGCAAGATGTAGCCAACACTTTTAAAAGGTCAACTGAAGATTTCTATACTCTATATAAGCGTAAATGCAGTGTACGAAAGGGAAATGGTAATGTCTCAGTTGAGACGCATCAGATAACAAATTATTTGCAATTACTTGTTGTTGAATATTACCGATTAAAAAAAGAAGGCAAAGCGGTAAAGATTTGCGCCAACTGTGGGAGATATTTTATCCCAAAGAATCGCTCAGACAGTATTTATTGCGACGCGCCTGCTCCCCAAAATCCGACGAGAACCTGTAAGGAAATCGGATCTCAGGTAAAACGAGCAGAGGAGAGGCATAATAACCCCGGAGTGCGGGAACACCATAATAAAATGTCTAGTTTAGGAATGGCAAAAAAACGTGCAAAAGATAAAGGCGATGATGATCTCCTCTCAGGATATGAACGCCTGCTAAGAGCCGAACTCAAAAGATTTGAAAAAACATTGACAGATAACACACAAGTGAATTCAGAGGAGAAAAAATAATTATGAAGGAATGGGATTACGCACAGTTAGCAAAAACGGCATCAGAGCATGGCGGACCACAGAAGTATATCGACGAAGTTGCGGATACAAACTTCTCTCTGGGGTTTAATCATGGTCATGATTCTGGAGTGAAAGACGGTTTTATCCTGGATTCCCGGAATTCCAACCTATGTTGCCACTATGAAAACGGCTGAAAAGCCGCATAAATACTGAAAAAATGACATGTTTTCATTGCCTTCTCCTACATAGTGTGGTA